>OMIJ01000104.1 GCA_900299065.1 Hyphomicrobiales bacterium | reverse complement strand
CCATGCGCTGCACAACGACTGGGATAATTTCAGGATGTTCCGACATGCGTAGCACCTGATAGCTGCCCCAATCGAGGCTGGTGACACCTTTATCATTAAAGGTGATCTCCTCTTTCAGGATGCGGCTGGTCGACTGAATCATTTGTCCGACCATTTGATTTTCAACCAGTGCCGGATTGACGGTGAGGCCACAATCCATTGCGCCATAGAGGCGCTTGGCAATGATAACGCCTGTTTTCTTATTAACCTCAATTTCTGCAACAGCCGCGCCATAAGATACATGATGCGTACCCAGCGCAATGCCGCGACCTTTCACAATCTCCGCATTTGAAAGGTTTGATCCCATGACTTTCGGTGTCCAGCCTGCCGCTTTAGCTGCGGCCTCTAGGACGCCCAGCCATCGTTCATCACCCATATTGCGACGACGAAACTCAACAGGATCCATTTTTACCGCATGGGCTAGTTCATCCATTGTCTGTTCAGAGGCAAATGCGAATGAAAGATCAAGTGGTGAACGCAGGGCAGCGCCGCGCAGATAATTGACCATTGGAACTGCATGGCTCGTCACGCGGCGATGAGCAATCTTATACATGGAGCCCGTGCTGATGGGATTGACCGTAATCGACCCCGATCCATTTGCGCGCTCAATGCCGGCCTTCGTGCGTGCGCTGTCCGAGACGGTTGATGTGATCGTCCATCCATGCTGCCAGCCATCATATTCATAAGCGATAATCTTACCGTGCTCATCAACCCCGGCGCGGACTTCTGCAAGATGTGCGGGGCCATAATTATCCCAGCCCAATTCATCCCACCGCATATATTGGACGCGCACAGGCTTGCCGGTCGCAGTCGCCATAATGGCTGCGGCTTGCGTCGCATCCTCATAGCAAGACCGCCCGAACGTTCCAGACCCTTCGAAATATTGCGAGCGGATTTTCTCAACTGGGAGACCAAGAATGTCGGACACTTGTTTACGTGAGCTATAAACATCCTGTGTGGAGGAGCGGATAACAAGCTGCTCGCCTGTTGGATCAGCCAAAGCGCAATTTGGCGCAAAAGGTGCGTGTGACTGATAAGGGCAGAAGTAAGATGAGCCGCGTACAAAGGCGGCCTTTTGCATCATCCCGGATGGATCACCTTTGTGGGCGATGATCGTATCTTCTGTTTTATCTTGACGCATACGGTCGTAAACGCTGTTATGCGTACCAAGTGCCGGGCCTTCTCGCCAAACAACTTTGAGCTCGCGTGCAGCTTTCACCGCATCCCATTCACGTTCGGCGACGACGCCAACGAAATCGCCTTTGCGAATGACTTTTGCGCTTGGGATATGAGCAATTGATGTCTCATCAATAGAGACGGGTTGAGCGCCCACTCCAAATCCGCGCTATCCGCGGGGCAGGACCACTCGCCCATGCAACATGCCCGGAACGCGCAAATGATGCATATGTGTATATTTGCCTGCCGCTTTCTCCGGAATATCCACGCGCGGAGGGCGTTGTCCCACGAGCCGATATTGGCTCACAGGTTTGAGTGGCGCAGTGCCAGTAGATTTCACATTAAAGGGCCTATCGCCCAACAATTCGCCGTAAGTCACCGTGCGGAAATTGTGTTCGCCCTTCACTGAAACAATGCCGTCTTTGACAGTGAGGCTGCCAGCTTGAACACCTAGTTTGACCGCCGCGCGCGCCAGCAATTCTTGACGTGCTTGAGCCGCGGCCGCTCGCAGGGCGGGGGCCCCGCGATGGATCGATGAGCTAGAGCTCGTCGCTTGTTGATCAGGCGTGATATTCGTATCAAGCCTGATCGTGCGCACTTGATCCATGCCAAGATCAAGCTCTTCAGCCGCCACTTGTAGCAAGCCTGTCTGGTTGCCCTGGCCGAGTTCGCATTTGCCAGTATAGATCGTGGCTGTATTGTCTGCGTGGATTGCAATCCAAGTATCGACAGCTTGGTAGTCTGGCGGGCCCGCCTTCATTCCGCGAGCTGCTTGAGCAAAAGCCGAGCCCGTGAGGCTAAAGCCAATCACCATAGCTCCGCCGCCTTTCAGAAGACCGCGACGTGACAGGCTCTGGGCACCATTTTGCGCTTTCTTGGAGATATTGATCATCGTGCTCATATCAACCCTCCTTCGAAATTTTGGCTGCAGCCGATTGGATTGAGGCCAGGATGCGTGGATAGGTTCCACAGCGGCAGATATGGCCATCCATATGTTCTCGGATTTGCGCTTCAGTGGGTGCCTTATTCTTTGCGAGCAATTCAGCGCCTTTAATCGTCTGTCCATTGTAGCAATAGCCACAATGCATCGCCTGATGATCGATGAAAGCTTGAGATAGCGGATGAAGGTCTGGCGCTTTTGTCAGTTTCTTTTGCTGGGCGTAAAGCTCCGGCAATCCCTCAAGCGTTGTAATGGCGCGTTTGCCAACATCTGCAATGGGTGTCTGACAGGAGCGGATCTCAACGCCATCTGCTAAAACTGAGCAGGAGCCACATTGCGCGAGACCACAGCCAAAGCGTGGACCTTTCAATTCGAGATCATTGATGAGAACATAAATGAGCGGCGTATCTGGATCTGCATTGACCACATGATCGCGGCCATTGACCTTGATCTTCATCTCTTGCGTCATGGGATGATTCCTCCCTCTGTGCCCTGATAGTTAAGGGCATGTGTCCTGCCGCTTCTGTGGCGGATTGGAGGAAAGGCTAGTCGCTTTTTGAAAGAGCGTGAACAGTATTAAAGTCGAGCATGGTTTTGTTGCTGTGCAGCAAGAACAGCCTAAAATGATGGGGTTTTTAACTTTTTTAGAGAGGGTGATGACCCCAAAAATGGGATCATCACGGAAAAATTTTTCAATCAGTCGAGCGCTTGAAGCTTGATGATCGATGCGCCTTCATT
>OMIJ01000103.1 GCA_900299065.1 Hyphomicrobiales bacterium | reverse complement strand
CGGGGAGTTGAGCGCGCACATAGCTACGAAATTGTTCGACGATTTTGTGTGGATCTTGCTGCCCCACAAGACGGAAGGAAATTTTTGCGCTGGCTTTGGCGGGCAGAACCGTCTTTGCGCCCTCGCCTGTATAGCCGCCGACTATGCCATTGGGCTCACAGGTTGGGCGCGACCAGATCTGCTCCAAAGCACTGCGATCGGCCTCACCGGCTGGATGATGCAAGCCTACATCGGCAAGAAAAGCCTTTTCATCAAAGGGCAGAGCGCGCCATTGCGCGGCAATCTCGGCGGGCAATTCGCCAACACCGTCATAAAAGCCAGGCAATGTGACGCGCCCCTTGTCATCATGAAGGCCAGCAATGATATGCGAGAGAATGCGAATAGGATTGGCCGCAGGGCCACCAAACATGCCCGAATGCAAATCGCGTGAGGCAGCATGCACAATCACTTCCTCATAGACGAGGCCGCGCAACATGGCCGTAATCGCAGGCGTGTTACGATCCCACATATTGGTGTCGCAGACGAGTGCAAGATCTGCCTTCAGCTCTTGCTGATTGGCGGCCAGAAAATCCGGCAATGAGGGAGAGCCACATTCCTCCTCACCCTCAAAGAGAATAGTGACATGACACGGCAGCGTGCCTTCAGCCATGAAGGCGCGGCAGGCTTCGACAAATAATAAAAGCTGGCCTTTATCATCTGATGCGCCGCGCGCAATGATTTGCTTGCCCTGTGGTGTCTCAACTAGGCGGGGAGCAAAAGGATCCGTATTCCAGAGCTCAAGCGGATCGACCGGCTGCACATCATAATGGCCATAGAAGAGCACATGCGGCGCATCAGCCTTTTGCGCACGTGCATGGGCCACAACAATTGGGTGGCCTTTCGTGGGCCTTAGGCTCGCTTCAAAGCCAATCTGATTGAGATCATCGACCAGCCATTGCCCCGCTCTTTGGCAATCGGCTTTAAAGGCCGGATCCGTCGAGACAGAGGGGATGGATAAAAGCGTAAAGAGGCGTTGAAGCGCCGCCTCTTGCTGAGCGTCAATTGCGTGGAGGATGGACTCAATCTGTGTCATGTTTGCCAAAACTCATCTTAAAGCTGATGGCGCTCAACGCCCGGTCAATCCGCCAAGTACGCCGCGCAAAATCGCCCTTGTGATTTGTGTGCCAACCGATCGCGCTGCCGATTGTGCGACCGAGCGCACAATCAATTCACCGGTGGACATGCGCTGACGACCCTTACTGCTGGTAGCATTGGCTGAGGGTGTAGACTCACCAAAGACACCACCCAGCACATTGCCAAGCCCGCCCATAAGTCCGCCACCAGAAGGTTCTTCGGCAGGCGCATTATTGGCAGGCGCATTTTTGCTTTGCGTACCTGCGCTTGATGGATTTGCGGCTTGCCCCCATGGACTTTGCGGCTGGGCTGGCGCGGCGCTCCCACCATTGCGCCTACTTAAAATCTCAAAGGCAGATTCGCGATCAATCTCGGTATCATATTTGCCGCGCAATTGACTGGCCTCAACAATGCTAATGCGCTCTTGTGCGCTCAGAGGGCCTACACGCGAGCCAGGCGGGGCAATCAAAGTGCGCTCGACAATTTGTGGCGTGCCCTTGCCCTCCAGCATTGAAACAAGCGCTTCACCCACTGCCAATTGGGTGATTGCGGAGGCCGTTTCGAATTGCGGATTGGGCCGGAAAGTATCGGCGGCAGCTTTCACCGCCTTTTGATCGCGCGGGGTAAACGCGCGCAAGGCATGTTGCACGCGATTGCCCAATTGGCCTAGCACGACATCGGGCACATCGAGCGGGTTTTGTGTGACAAAATAAACCCCAACGCCTTTGGAGCGCATGAGACGAACAACTTGTTCAATTGCAGTCATCAAGGATTTGGGCGCATTGTCGAAGAGAAGATGCGCTTCATCGAAGAAGAAGACCAGCTTGGGCTGTTCGAGATCGCCAACCTCGGGCAAGGTCTCGAAGAGTTCCGACAACATCCACAAGAGAAAGGTTGCATAAAGACGCGGCGAGCGCATGAGCTTGTCGGCCGCCAATACATTGACGATGCCGCGTCCATCGCGATCAGTCCGGATGAAATCCTGAATATCCAGCGCGGGCTCACCAAAAAATTTCATCGCGCCCTGATTTTCCAGCACCAATAATTGTCGCTGGATAGTGCCGATGGTGGCCGGGGCAATATTACCATATTTCGTGGTCAATTCACTGGCATGATCGGCGAGATATTGCAGCAAAGCGCGCAAATCCTTCAGATCCAGCAAAAGCAGTCCCTGCTCATCGGCTATGCGAAAGGCAATATTGAGCACGCCTTCTTGCGTGTCATTGAGCTCCAACAGGCGCGCCACCAGCAAAGGGCCCATTTCAGAAAGTGTGGCTCTGATGGGATGGCCCTGTTCACCAAACACATCCCAGAAGACAACAGGGAAACGATCCGGCACATAATCAAGGCCAATATCTTTTGCTCTTTGCATCAAAGGCGCCTTGCCCTCGCCCGCCATAGCAAGGCCTGCCAGATCGCCCTTGATATCGGCAGCAAAGACCGCAGTGCCCGCATTGGAAAAGCCCTCTGCCAGAACTTGCAGACTGACCGTCTTGCCCGTGCCCGTCGCGCCTGTGATCAGGCCGTGCCGATTCCCCAATGACAAAGTGAGATATTGATAAGCGTTGCTCTTACCGACCAGAATATGACCAGAGCGATTGCGTGGATCTTCAACCATGGCAATTCCTAAATATAAAATAAGGAAGAAGAGTATAGGGCCAAGCCTGCTGGCTTGTCACCCGCTCGCCTCTCGACGTGCAGAAACTATTCTCACCAAACAGGAGAGACGTGCTTGGAATGGCGCGCCAAAGCTGATAGACAGACGAGAGAGCAAACTCCCCCTGTTGAAGGTAAAATGACGGGCTTAGTGATGAAGAGGACAAGATGGACGAATTGATTGCCCGCATTGCCCAAGCCGCTGGCCTGAGCCCAGAAATTGCTGAAAAATCCATCGGGGAAATTTTGCTCTTCTTGCAGACTGAAGCCCCTAAGGAGGCGGTGACCCGCCTGTTGGAGAACTTGCCGGGCGGAGCCGAGCTGGTAGCACGCCTTGCCGCAGAGGCCGATGCGGGCGGTGGCGGAGGCTCGGACGGGCTATTTGGCATTCTGGGTGGAGGCGGTTTGATGGGCCTAGCTGGCAAATTGACCGGGCTTGGCCTTGGCATGAATGAAATGCAGATTGTCGGCAGGGAATTATTTGCTGCTGGCCGCGAAAAGGTTGGCGAGGATCTGATGGGCGAGATTGCAGGCTCCATTCCCGGCCTGAGTCAATTTGTCTGATCCAAAATTTGCGATTTTTGCTTCTACGACCAAGGGAGCGTGGCTAAACTCACTCAGATAAGGCACAAGAGATTGAGCCTCTGAGTTTCCAATGAGTTTCTTATGACCACAGCAAAGCCAATTTCCCCCGCCACACTTGCTGTCTCGGCGACAGAAGCGGGCTTTGCCAGCGCCTTTGCCAAAGCCAATGCGGATCAATGGCGCCAATTGGTCGATAAAGTGCTCAAAGGGGCAGCTTTTGATCGTCTGGTTGGTAAAACTGCCGATGGCATTGCCATTCAGCCCCTCTATGCTGCAGAAATCCAGGACAGGCCCAGAGCTTTGCGTCAAAAGCCTGGCTCCTGGCTGGCGCTGACACGCATTGATCACCCGGATGCGATGGATGCCAATACGGCGGCGCTCAATGATCTTGAAAATGGTGCCAGAGGATTGCAAATCGTCTTTGCCGATGCACCCAATGCCTATGGCTTTGGTCTGCCTAATGGCCGTGCGCGCACATGGACTGAATTACTCGAACGTGTCCGCCCTGATGCAGATATACGCCTTGAGATTGATCCGGGTCCGCATGGACTGGAATGTGCACAAGGCCTTAAGGACTGGCTCACCGCACAGACAATTCCGGCTGCATCGACAGATATAGGCTTTGGACTTGATCCGATCGGGCAAAGGGCTTTTGCAGGACATAGTGCTTCACTTAAGCCGGTCATCGACTTTGCCCGCGCGTCATGGCTCGAGGGTTTTACGGGCCCAATGTTAGCCGCTGACGGACGCATTGTGCATGCGGCAGGTGGCAGCGAGGCGCAAGAGCTGGCTTTTATGATTGCTTCGGGACTTGCCTATTTGCGTGGACTTGAGGCTGAGGGACTGACATTGGTGCAAGCGCGCCATTTGATCGGCTTTCGAATAGCAGCTGATGCCGATCAATTTCTCTCGCTCTCCAAAGCGCGTGCCTTGCGTCGCCTGTGGGCAAGTATTGAGCAGGCTTGCGGCCTTGACCCTGCGCCCTTGCGCCTGCACGTCGAGACAGCCTGGCGCATGACCTCACGGCTTGATCCTTGGGTGAATATTTTACGCGGCACGATGGCCTGTTTTTCTGCCGGGCTTGGCGGGGCAGATTCCATTTGCGTGCTGCCCTTAACGCAAGCGCTCGGCCTGCCCGATGATTTTGCCAGACGCATTGCGCGCAATACGCAATTGGTGCTGATCGAAGAATCACATTTGGGTGTGGTGAGCGATCCTGCCGCAGGTGCAGGCGGCATTGAAGCTCTGACTGATGAGCTATGTCAGCGGGCCTGGGCGATGATGCAAGAGATCGAACAGGCAGGCGGCATGATCCGCGCGCTGGATACAGGCCAGTTCCAGAAACAGATTCATGCCAGTCAGCAAGCGCGCGCCCGTGATATTGCACGACGCAAAATTCCGCTCACTGGCACGAGTGAATTTCCTGACATGTTTGAGCGGGGGCTCGATGTGTTATCGTCCCGCACACAGACAGACGAGCTAGATGGTCTGCACCCCAATCTGCTGAGGCCGCAGCGTGATGCTGCACCCTTTGAGGCTTTGCGCGCCAAGGGCCTTGCAGCAGAAGCGGCCAAACGGCCTGCCCAAATCTTTCTGGCCAATCTTGGTCCGATTGCCGCTTTCTCGGCACGATCCATGTTTGCCAAAAATCTGTTCGAGGCTGGCGGCATTGCGGCCCTATCCAATGACGGGTTTGCTGATCTTGCTGCTTGCATTGAGGCCTTCAAAGCATCCCGGACAAGCATAGCCTGCCTGTGTTCATCCGATGCGCTTTATGGCGAGCAAGGCGCACAGGCTGCACGGGCATTGAAAGCGGCGGGTGCGACTTATGTTTTTCTGGCCGGGCGCCCAGGTGAATTAGAGACATCCTTGCGGCAAGCTGGCATTGATGACTTCATCTTTGCGGGGATGGATGTGCTCGCTCTTCTGACCAAAACATTCACACTCCTTGAGACTGATCAGACCCCAGGTGCGCCATGACAGCTATTCCTGATTTCTCAAAGATCGGCTTTGCGACCCTAAGCTCTGATAGGGCGCAATCAGATCAGACGAGCTGGATGACACCCGAAGGCATTGCGATCCAGCCGATATATCGCAAGGAAGATCTTGCCGGGCTCGACTTCGTTGATAGCTATCCTGGTCTCGCACCCTTTGTGCGCGGCCCCTATCCAACCATGTATGTGAACCAGCCCTGGACCGTGCGGCAATATGCAGGCTTTTCGACGGCTGAAGATTCCAATGCCTTTTATCGGCGCAATCTGGCAGCGGGGCAAAAGGGATTGTCTGTTGCTTTCGATCTGGCAACGCATCGGGGATATGATTCCGATCATCCACGCGTTGCAGGCGATGTGGGCATGGCAGGGGTTGCGATTGATTCCATCTATGACATGCGCACTTTGTTTTCCGGCATACCGCTGGATCAAATGAGCGTATCGATGACGATGAATGGCGCGGTTCTGCCCGTGCTGGCACTTTACATTGTGGCAGCCGAAGAACAGGGCGTATCGATGGACAAGCTCTCGGGCACGATCCAGAATGACATTCTCAAAGAATTTATGGTGCGTAATACTTACATCTATCCGCCCAAGGATTCGATGCGGATCATTTCGGATATTTTCGCTTTCACCTCGCAGAATATGCCCAAGTTCAATTCAATCTCCATCTCCGGCTATCATATGCAGGAAGCGGGCGCGACACAGGATCTCGAGCTTGCCTATACTTTGGCCGATGGCGTGGAATATATCCGCACAGGGCTTGCAGCGGGATTGAGTGTGGATCAATTTGCGCCACGCCTGTCGTTCTTCTGGGCGATTGGCATGAATTTCTTCATGGAAGTGGCCAAGCTGCGCGCGGCGCGCCTGCTGTGGGCCAATCTGGTCAAGCAATTCAATCCGCAATCGGATAAATCGCTGCCCCTGCGCACACATTCGCAAACCTCGGGCTGGTCTTTGACGGCGCAGGATGTGTTCAACAATGTCATGCGCACGCAGATTGAAGCCATGGCCGCAACGCAGGGCCATACGCAATCCCTGCACACCAATGCGCTCGATGAAGCGCTGGCGCTACCCAGTGATTTTTCAGCGCGCATTGCCCGCAATACGCAATTATTCCTGCAACAGGAAAGCGGCACGCCGCGCATCATTGATCCGTGGGGCGGCTCTTATTATGTCGAGCGTCTGACTGCGGAGCTTGCCAGCAAAGCCATGGCGCATATTCGCGAAGTCGAGGCACTGGGTGGCATGGCCAAGGCGATTGATGCCGGCATTCCCAAATTGCGCATTGAAGAAGCAGCGGCCAAAACACAGGCACGCATTGATACGGGTCGCCAGACTGTTGTGGGCGTCAATAAATATCGCCCGCATTCTGAAGCACAGATCGATGTGCTGAAAGTCGAGAATGCGCTCGTGCGGGCGCAGCAGATCGACAAGCTGAAGCGTTTGCGTGCTGAACGCGATGAGGCGCACACGCAAGCCGCGTTGGCCGCGCTGACGAAAGGCGCCAGCACAGGCGCCAATCTGCTTGCCCTTGCGATAGAAGCGGCCCGTGCGAAAGCCAGCGTAGGGGAAATCACGCAAGCGCTCGAAGTCGTCTTTGGACGCCATAAGGCTGACATTCGCTCAATCTCCGGCGTTTATAAGAGCGAAGCTGGCAGCAAGACCCCTGCCCTCACCCAGGTCGAGGATATGGCGCGCGCCTTTGAAGAGAATGATGGTCGCAGGCCAAAAATTCTTATCGCCAAAGTGGGGCAGGATGGCCATGACCGCGGCCAAAAGGTTATTGCCTCGGCCTTTGGTGATCTGGGCTTTGATGTCGAGATCGGCCCCCTCTTCGCAACACCTGAAGAAGCGGCCCGTCAGGCTGTGGATAAGTCTGTTCATATTGTGGGGATAAGCTCATTGGCGGCGGGCCATCTCACGCTTGTGCCAGAATTGCGCAAGGCACTGGATTCCATGGGCCGCAGCGATATTATGATTGTGGTTGGCGGCGTCATTCCACCGCAGGATTATGAGGCTGTTTATAAAGCCGGGGCGAAAGCCATCTTCCCGCCTGGTACTGTAATTGCCGAAGCAGCCAAAACCGTGATCGAGGATCTCAACATCCAGCTTGGCTATGCGCAGAAACATGTCGCCTGAACGCGGCCCTTGTGAAAGTTCAACACTATGACCAATCCCTTTGCCTTCGCCCTGAGAGGTGCAAAAGCAGAAATTGAAGAAGGCACGAGCTTTGCCCCCAAATTTGATGCTGATGGACTGATTGTCTGCATTACCTGCGACCATAAGAGCAAAGACATACTCATGGTTGCTTATATGAATGTAGATGCGCTCAAACTTTCGATTGAAACAGGGATAGCCCATTATTGGTCGCGCTCACGTCAAAGCCTGTGGCGCAAGGGCGATACATCAGGACAGGTGCAGAGCATTTTAGAAATGCGGGTTGATTGCGATCAGGATGCAATCCTGCTGATGGTTGAGACAGGCGGCGATGGTGGTGCCTGCCATACAGGTCGACGCACCTGCTTCTATCGCAGCGTCGAGGCGGATTCAGCGGGCGCTCATCTCATCCTGCGCGGCAATTAAGCTTCGACATTCACTCTGTGCCGGGGACGGTCAAACCAGGGAAAGAATAACAGCCCGGCAAGAAAGCCTGCTGTATGCGCCTCCCAGGCAATCGTTCCATTGGTGATATTGAGCGGACCAGAAAGAAGGCCAAAGGCCAGATTGACAATCAACCACACCAGAACGAACAGAACCACGCGCGGCTCGCGCATCAAAATATGCAGCGGCAAGACCGGACGCCTATTCGAGAGGGCTGAAGCAGATAGCTCCCCTTCAAATTCGCTCGATCCGCTTGCAGCCAAAGGTCCATTAGCACTAAAGATGAAACGCACCGAGGCCCCCATTGCTGCTGAGACTGCGGCAGATGCGCCAATCATCGGCGTAAAATCTGTGAGGTGAATTACACTATGGCCCAAAGCACCGGCTATAGCAGTGAATGTCAGAAAGAGAATGAAGCGCATAGGACCGATACGTCTGGCCACAGGCGTACCAAAAGCTGCCAGCCAGACTGAATTGATCCCGACATGCGACCAATCGGCATGCAGAAAAGAATAGGTCACCAATGTCCAGAATTGCGGATTGCCATCGCCCAGAAAGAATTGCGCCGACTCCAATGCCCCATTGCGGACAGGCAATTGCGATAGCGCATCGGCAATGCGATCAGGATCAAAATAGAAAGTAAGACGGGCTGGCACATAGGCCAGATACCGCATCAGCTCATCATCCAGATCGTCGATGAGTATATAATAACGCAAAGAATGGATCAGGATGAGAAACCCGATCACAAAAAGGACAATTCCAGGCAGGTTGAAAATTGGCTCGCGCCTGTGCTGCGTGTACAAAAAAAGCCCCTGTCCCAGTCGATCACATCCGGACTGGGATCCGGACTGACGTCGTGCTGATCAAACTTGTGATCCTTACATGGCGCGCGAGGCGCGCCCATGCAAGGGCCGATCAGCATTGAGCGCCATCAATCTGGATATTTTGCAAACGACAGGCCGTTGCTGAGCGCTCAATCTGATAAGCGGGGACCAGTTGCGGCAGAAATCTGGAAGGCACTTGAGCTTGTACATTGACAGTCAGACTATCCTGTTGTCTGGCAGCCATCGACACATCTACCGAGTTCAGATCCATGCGCCGTGATAAACTCGCCGACAAATCCTGTCGCAAACTTTCATAAGATTGTGGCCCAGCTTGCAAAGCGCGTGCAGCAGTTTGCGCCATTTGGGGGGTCAGCTCATCTCCGATCATAACTGAGCGGGCAAAATCTCCCCATGCAGCCATTAAGACAAGGGCGGGAAACAATCCCAACACAAAGCGCACAGCCAGCTTGCTCTCGCCAGCATGAGCGGGGGTCGAAATCGAACGGTCTAAGGCAAGGCTCGACATGGGCGCTCCTAACAATCTTTCGCGTGACAATTCACACAAACAAGATTGGCTTTGCGCGTAAACAATTCCTATCTGGACAGGTCTGAAAAGCTCCTTTGTCTGTTCTGACTGAGAACGGGGTAGATGGCGCCTAAGCATACGACATCAAATTGCACCGGTCAGCCTCAGACAAAATTAACCTGCAAGATCACGGTCCATTGCAATGGCACGCTTTTGGCTTTGTAGGGCCCTGTGAGAGGTCGATGACGTTTGGCTGATCACAATGGAACATAAAAGTCTCAGGTCGGGACAGGAGAAGCAGATGCGTCAGACCAGCTCACTTCGTTTGTACGATTATTGGAATGAATTGCGCGGGTCTGCCCCCGCCCCTGATCGCACAAGGCTTGATCCCTATGCGATATCGAACATACTGACTGATACATTCATTTTAGAAATTGATCCTTGGAAAAGCTTGCCTTTTCGTCTTGTAGGCAGCAGAACCAATAGTCTGTTTGCGCGTGAGCTCAAAGGCTATCCCTTTACGCATTTATTCTCTCTTGCCCATCGTCCAGATATAAAATCAGCCATTGAATGGATAAGTGAAGAAGCAGTGCCCCTTGTTGCTGGCGTGACTGGCCAAGCCGTAAATGATAGGCAGATCAGGCTTGAATTGCTTTTGCTGCCTCTGGAGCATGAGCAAAAACTTGACCAGCGCATCCTTGGGAGCCTTAGCTTGATTGAGAAACCAGAATGGATTGGCCTGATTGCGGTTAATCATCTGGAAATAAGTTCTTTACGAATTCTCAATCATTCGCAGCTCGCCGAAAGACCCATCTGCCCGATTATTAATATGCGAAGCTCAACGTCGACGAAATTAGTCAGCTGACAGGCAATAGGTGTCTGGCTGTTTGTGGTGCTAACAGCTGTTTAACGCTCTAGGGATAATCTGACTGAATTCGCAATTGAGTCCAATTCCATGCGCAAGCCAATTTTGAACATTGCCGCTGCAAGTCCTGTGGTGACAAAGCAGCCAAAACCCGAAACGGATCGGCGGCGCTACCAGCGTGTCCAAATTCGTTTATTGGGACGTTTCAGCATGCCCAATCGTCTTGAATATCCCTGCCAGACGTTGAACATGTCTCCTGGTGGCATAGCTGTAAATGCACCCGTGCGACCTGAGATCGGACATAAGCTCACCATTCAACTCGACATGCTAGGGCAGATCGATGGTCATGTGGTGCGCCATATGGAGGAAGGATTTGCGCTCGAACTCGATCAGCTTTTTCTTAATCCGGAAAAATTAGCCGATCAATTAATATGGCTCGCCAATCGCTCCGGTCTTGGTGATCATGATGCACGCCGACATATAAGGCTTGAACCCAAGCATAAATTTGTGAAGATTGAAGCTGCAGGACAGCCTGTTTTTTCTGGCTTGATCCTCAATATCTCCCGCTCGGGCGCCTGTCTTGAAACGGATCGCAAGCTCCCAATTGGTACCGAGATTAAAATAGGCCGTCTTGGGGCACATGTCGTGCGGGAAATTGCCAATGGATTTGCTGTGGCTTTCGAAGAGATCATCCCGGCACATGAATTCAGCAGCGAAATAAAATTATAGCCCTCGCTGCATGAAATATCAAAAGATCAGCTTTCTTCTTCTCTGCGGCCTGGCAATCATTGCGATTCTGCTGGGGAATATGGCTTTGACCGCACAATCGACAGATCAGAATCGTCCCAGACCAAAAGTAAGTTTTGCTCTCGCCACTCACATTTTGCGGATCGAACAAGACTATATTTTCAAAATGCCTGCGAAAGCACGTGCGGATCAGGATGAAATTCATCTGATTGCGCAATTTCCTGATTTCCGTCCTCCCGGATCATTCAATGCAGATAAAGCCAATCGTCAAAACACTGTGATGATAACACTCAAGCCAATGGACGAGAGCCGCGGATTTATAGCGCCAGAGGATCGCCCGTCCCGGCTATATGCCCGCTATCTCAAGCCGGAAATAAAAGCGCTGGAGAATGGCCTCTTGCAGCGCCAGTTTGAGAAATCGTCACCCTATGAGAGTGAAGATCTTTACATTGCGCCCCCGGATGGACGAGATTTTTACGCGCGTTGCTCCAGAACTGCCAATCAGGCCGACAAGATCAACAATAATTGCTTTACTGAAATACGCCTCTCAGGACTGGAAATCCGTATCCTTTATGCCCCTGAGCTTCTGGGACAATGGCAGGCTCTAGGTGAAGGCGTGCGTTCACTGATCACCCAAGCCTTGAAAGAAGGCAAAGAGACAGGTTGATTAAAAGTCCTCGAGATCAAAATCGAGGATGGCCATTTGCAGGGTGAAGGTTTTGCCCTTGGGATCATCGGCCGAGATGATGCCGAGAAAATCGGGACCATTGTTCAGCTCAACAGAGTCCGTTTTTTTAGCACGGGCCATAATGGTCAAATTGTCGTTCTCAAACAGCCGACGCAGATAGTCCTGCAGAACATGCCGCTCGACTGGCAGCCTCATTTCAAAAGCAAAAGAACGATCCCCGTCTTCATCATCAACACTGATGGTCCCGATACGCGCCTCGCCAATCTGCACAGCGCCATTGTCGGAATTGCGCGGATCAAGCCCAACCTTGATTCCTTCATTGCCGAATGACTGACGCAAAAAGGCCTGGAGCTGTCGCAGTTCTGTCTTTTGCAAAGTCATTTGTGCTTGTTCACCAATTGAGAGATCATTGGCTGGCTTTGCCAGAAAAAGACGATATCTGCAAGCTCGTCTCATTAACAGGACGCACGAAAAGGTGCGGCCTATTTGGCAGCTTTGCCAGAGAGAATTTGATCCATGGTTCTGGCTGGCT
>OMIJ01000102.1 GCA_900299065.1 Hyphomicrobiales bacterium | reverse complement strand
CTGGGTGATTTGCCCAAATCAGAGGTGCGAGAATTGGCGCGCAGCTTTGACCTTGTTGTGGCAGACAAGCCCGATAGTCAGGACATTTGTTTTGTCCCCGCTGGCAAATATACCGATGTGATTGAGCGTTTACGCCCCGGCGCCATTGAGGCTGGCGATATAGTCCATGTTGACGGGCGCATATTGGGGCAGCATTCCGGTGTCATTCATTACACAATCGGTCAGAGACGAGGCCTAGGTATAACAGATGTGCGTGCGGGTGGTGGCGAGCCTTTGTTTGTGGTGCGCATTGATGCCAATGCACATCGCGTGATTGTAGGGCCACGCGAGGCGCTTGCCACGCATCAAGTGCTTTTGCGTGATGTGAATTGGATAGGTCCCGGCACACTTGAAGACGTGCCTGAATCAGGATTGGAATTGGCGGTGCGTCTGCGCTCGACGCGCCCGCCTGCTCCAGCCATTCTGTATCGCGATAGCGAAGGTATACGCGTCGAATTATTACAAGGCGAGACAGGCGTCTCGCCCGGCCAGGCCTGCGTCTTCTATCAATCGAGTGAGCCAAATGCCCGTGTCTTGGGTGGCGGCTTTATCAAACCTGTCATTGCCCAAAGTGCTCTGTTACGCCCATCGCATCAAGCCTCAGCCCTTGATTTGACGAACTGAGCTGATCCTATGAGCGAGTCTCCCAGCAAGCCTACCCATTCAGCGACAGGCCCAAGCTCTCAAACTGAGAGACTGGAAGATCATTACGCCAATTGGGCGCCCTTTTATGATTTTGTCTTCAAATTAGTGATGCGTCCCGGACGGCGCGTCTCCAGCGCTATTTTGTCAAAATTGGGCGGACGTATTCTCGATGTGGGTGTTGGTACCGGGCTGGAATTGCCCATGTTCGAGCCGCATGTGCAGATTACCGGCGTAGATCTCTCTGCGCCCATGCTGGAGATTGCCCGCAAGCGCATTGCCGAACATGGCCTGAAGAATATTGAAGCGCTGATCGAAATGGATGCGCAAAACTTGCAATTCCCAGATCATAGTTTTGATGCGGCGGTCGCCCCCTATGTTTTGACCACAGTGCCTGACCCGATCCGCATGTTGGAAGAGATCACCCGCGTGGTGCGGCCCGGCGGAACGATCTTGCTGGTCAATCACTTTGGTGCCGAAACGGGCCTGATCGCCTGGGGCGAGGGCTGGATTGCCCGTAATCTGCCCAAATTAGGCTGGAAGCCTAATTTTCCCTGGGCGATTTTGGGGGATTGGATCAAGAGCCGCCCGGATATTGAACTCATTGAAGTGCGCTCTTTGGCGCCTGTGGGCCTGTTCACTCTGGTGCATATGCGCCGCCGTGCCCATTCGTAAACCGCGCACCCAATTGCCTTTACAGGCTGTGCTTTCATTCCGCTGAAGGAATGATCCCCATTCGACAATAGAGGGGCTGAGACGAGGGAACGCTTGACACTCATGCTCACAGACACGTAAATGCCGATCTTCGTCGGCCCTAGGGTCGAGGAGTGTGGCGGGGTAGCTCAGCTGGCTAGAGCACGGGAATCATAATCCTGGGGTCGGGGGTTCGAGTCCCTCCCCCGCTACCAGATTTTCAATCCAGACATTTTGGTTACTAGCCTTTTTGGCCTCTAGCCTTTTGCAAAAGACTGCAGAGTGACGGCAACGCCCTGCTCAAAAGGCGTCGCGTCTGACCAGAAGCGCTGTTTGAATTTGGACGATTCGACCTCATAGGGGCGATCCCATTGGAAGCGCATTTCCACCACTTCCCCCAGAGCAGGCACAAACAAGCCAATCAATGGCCATGACCACATAGGGAGTGTCGATAAATTCAAAGGCCGTCCCAGAATGGCGGCCCCGAGCGCCAGAATTTGCCGGGGAGTTTTGGTTTCGGCACATGGAATATGCCAAGCCTGCCCATAATCAGTATCGGGCGCATCGAGCAAAGAGACAATGCCGCGCGCAATATCCGGCACATAGGCAAAGGCATGCGGCAGATCTGGATTCATGAACAACATTGGCTTTTGGCCTCTGGCAAGTTTGCCCAAAGCCATTTCACCTAAGGCTGATTGTTGTGCGACGCCGGGACCATAAAAATCCGGCGCCCGTAAAGCTGTGACCCTCACGCGGCCCGTGCCATGAGCCTCCTGCCAAAGTCTGGTGATTTGCGTTCTGACGGCAGGCTTTGAACCATAATCCTGCAAAGGCATATCTTCCCACAAGGGCATGGTTTGCGGACCATACATAAAAAGATTATCGACAAAGAGCAGACGCGCCTGTTCTGCCTCTGCCGCAGCAAGAACATTGCTCATCGCAATTGGCCAGGCTGTGCGCCATAATTTTGCATTATAGGGAAAGCCTATCGCCAATACGATCTGAGCTGCGCCTCGCGCAACTGAGCGAACAGATTGTTCGTCGAGAACATCGAAAGCCACAAAACCAATGTCTTTGGGTAGATCTGGCGGGCGGTGGCGTTGGGCAATTCGAACAGGCCGCCCAGCCAAAGCAGTGAGAATAGCCTTGCCTATTGGGCCATAGCCAATGATTAAAATATCGCCTTGCATATTATGCCTTAAAGTCTTTTTAAAAAATCAATCGCCCCAGATTATAGAGACTTGATGAGAAAAGCCATCACCAATCCACATTTGATAGCTTGCATGCCAAGACAGATTCATGACGCAATACAATGTGACGCCTGAGCAAAGTTTTTTTAATACGACTTATTCCTCGTTGATATTTTTGGCATTGATCAATTGGCGATTGAAATCGAGGATCGCCTGATGATCCGGGCAGGACCAAAACAGCCCCTCGCATTGCTGCATCAGATCAAGACGTTTTTGCCAGAGATAGGGCAGGGGCAGACCAGCTGATTGCAGCAAAATAGCGCCAAGATAAGGCACATCAATCATCGCCAGATCGGGTAATGCGGGCGGCTGATAGCCAAGGCCATTGCTGGCAAAAAAAGTGAAAAAGGCCGGTGAATCGATAGGAAAATGCGTATCCTCTGCATAAATGGCTTTGAACTCACCCAGCAAGGGCATGGTTGCGATGGGATGATGATCGCCATAGCGGAAGATTAGAAATTTTTCATTCGGGAAGCGGCGCGATAATTCGCTACGCAAAAATTCATCATCCATTTTCACCATGGCTAGGCGCCGCAGATATTCACTCATTTGCGGCGGTGTATCTGGCCCGCCGCCTTTGACATCAATTTCTGGCATATAGACTTCATCAAAAGGCCAATGGGCAGACATGGTCTCTATATACAGGAATAGAGGCTGATGTGATTTTGTTAAATGCTCATCGATGCGATTGAGCGCGTTTGTAAAGAAGAAACGATCACGCTCATTCTCACGTTGATTACCTTGCACTTTCATATCATCAATCTGGCCAAAGCCGATGCTTTCATAAAATCTGGCCATGGACATGAAGGTTTTTGACCAAGGCGTGAACATGATATTGCGATAGCCACAAGTGCTCAAAATTTGAGGAATGGATTGCGCCAATTTTCCGGCACTAAAGACCTGTACAAAATTGCGGATCGAGCCATAGGCATGGGTTGAGGCGCCGGTGAAGATCGAAAATTGCGTCAGCCAAGACGCACCGCCATAAGTCTCGACGCGCAGGCGGTGAATCTTTCTATCATCGGATTCATAAAAATTGAGAAGTCCGTGATCAAAATCGAGAGCGGGGAAGATGTCGGGAACCATCACAGATTCCTCGTGAATGAGAATGATGTGAACTGGCTGGGGGGCAGGCGTGCAGTTAAATGTGTCAACTGCGGTTTGCTGATCCCTATTGGACTGCTCGATGTGCGCTGGGTCAGCCATTGGCTGTAATGGAGGAGCCTCTGCAGCAAGAATGAGTCCCCGGCGCAGCAGGACTTCGGCTGTTTCATTCAAGGAGCGATAGAAATTCGACAAATGAAGATCATTCCAGAAATATTGCGTTTGGCTGCGCTCGGGCATGAGAATGGATGTGCCTGCAACAGCAATAAGTCCAAGCACAAGAATGGGCGCGCTCCAGAATCTTTTGACGATTGGGCGATCACGCTTGAAGATAAAAATCAAAAGTACGCTTGAGATAAGCAAGGCCAATGCACCCAGTGCAATTTCCATGGGTGCGGCCATGGATAATGGTTGCTTGACAAAGAGCACAACATCCCAGGAATGAAGAGTCATATTGTCTCGCGATCGTCTCAAATCTGAAATGAGAATGATGGCAAGATCAATTAATCCGATGAGGCTGATTGAAAATAACAAACGCTTTGTAAGAAAAACAACAAAATTTGCCATGGCAAAAGTCACGGCAAGCGCAAAGGCAAAGACGAAGCCTGAACTCTCTTCAATGTAGCAATACACAAAAAATATCAGCCCAAGGCAGGCGCTGGCTAAATAAATCTGCCAGACCCTGAAATGAGATATGCTGGATATTTTATCAGCCGGTGTTGCACCAAAGGGCATAGGAACTCCAAACCAAATTGGCTGAAATGCTTTATAGCCTAGCTGACAAAGCGTGCAATGGCTGGCTTTTAACGCTCTGCGGATTTGCGTTTCAGTCGTTGAATGGCCACATCGAGAGCGGAGAGAAATGCCGATCTATCTCGCGGCATAAAAGATTTTGGTCCACTTGTGATCGCGCCAATTTCACGCAAATCTTGCATGAGATTGCGCGTCGCCAATGCCATGCCGATCGAGCTTTGTGTGAAGGGTTTGCCGTTGGGCGCAATGACCGCAGCTCCAGCCTTGATGGCGCGATCAGCGAGGGGGATGTCGGCTGTGATGACTATAGCGCTTGCATGGGCTTGCGCCACAATCCAGTCATCAGCAGCATCTGGGTCCATGCCCACAAGCACGCGCTCAATCAAAGGATCCCGTGGAATATTGATGGGGGAATTGGCAACAACAAAGACCTTGAGCCCGTAACGCGCCGCGACCTTATAGGTTTCATCTTTTACCGGACACGCATCCGCGTCCATGAGGATGATAATCTTGTTTTCAACCGCCTGCATGCAATCAAACCAGCGCCATAAGAGAGTTCAGAACTGTGCTTATGAAAATGGCCGCAGGATGAGTGCGGCCATTCAGTTCCTTTTTAAAATGATCCGGCTGGATGAAAGCCAGATTAGATCTCTTTCATATCAGACCCAAGTGAGATCATATTGACGGAATGGGGTTGTACGAATGCGTTTGCCTGTCGCAGCAAAAATCGCATTGGCCACAGCCGGGGGAACTGGCGGGCCTGCGGGCTCGCCCATGCCACCCCATTTCTTGCCGCCGGAGAGAGCAAAATGCGCCTCGATATCGGGCATCTGATCCATACGCAGGATATTATAAGTATCCATATTCGTATTGACGATACGACCTTCCCGAATATCTAGGCCACCAACCCAGGCATGGCCGAGCTCATAGCAAGCCGCGCCTTCCATCTGCTCCTTGGCAGCATGCGGATTGATCACATGGCCACAATCGGCAACGATGACAATCTTTTCAACACGCAATTGGCCACGACGTGTAACAGAAACGGTCGCGCATGCTGCTGCAATCGTGCCATGACACTCTACCGCAGCAATGCCCATGCCCTCGCCCTTTGGCAGATCGGTCCGATAATTTGACTTTTCTTTAAGCGTCTTGAGCACGAGCTGCCAATCGGGAAGCTCCTTGGTCATTTCAATGCGCCAATCAAGTGGATTCCAGCCACCGGCAAGAGCCATTTCATCAGCAAAGACTTCTGTGATGAAACCGGTTTGATTGGCGCCGGGACCACGATGCGTGGAGCTTGGAATATGCGTATCCAGATTATGGCGCTCGTGATGCCGCAGAGGAATGTTATAGGGCATGTTGCGAATGCCATAATCAGCCGTTGCGGGTCCAATCTGGTTCTGCTTGTCCTGTGTGTACCAGAGTGCGCGCGTGAAAATGGCTTCCGGCAGGCCTTTCTCGCCAATCGAAGCGGTCATGCGTGCCGCAGCCATGGGACGTTGTTTGTCCTGCGCGACATCTTCCTCGCGGGTCCAGAGCACTTTCACCGGACGCTTGAGCCGCTTGGAAATTTCGGCAGCCTGACGTGTCACGGCTGTGCCACCACCGCCATTGCCACCAAAGCCGCCGCCCAGGAAGACAGGATGGGCATAGACATCTTTGGGATCCCTGCCGAGCTGCTCGGCAACAATCAAAACTGCAGCTGACTGATCCTGCGAGGGAGACCAGACATCAACACGATCATCCTGCACATGAGCTGTTGCGTTAATAGGTTCCATGCGCAGATGGGTTTCGAAGGGGCGTTCATAATCAGCAGTAACCACCTTTTTGGAGGCTGCAATCACTTCAAGCGCCTTGGGATCTTCCTTGCTGATCAGACCCTTTTCGCCCAGCACCTTTTTGGCATTTTCAGACATGCCCTTGCTGCTGGCAGTGACAGAGTCTCCGAAGTCCCATTCAACGGGCAACATGTTGAGTGCGTTTTTCGCCTTGTACCAAGAGGTCGCAACAACAGCGACAGCATCCTGCATGTCAGGCTGACCACGCTTGCCTTCAACAGCTCGCAGCTCAACCACAGCGATAAAGCCTGGCTGATCCTTAATGGCATCGGCATTAAAGCTCTTGAGCTTGCCCCATGGAACGGGCGAAGCCTTCACCGCAGCATAGACCATGCCGGGAAGACGCGTATCAATCGCATATTGCGCACTGCCATTCACTTTATTGGGAATGTCGAGACGCTGCGTGCCCGTGCCGAGCAACCACCATTGCGAGGCATCTTCCTTGATCGCCGGCTCTTTATCGAGTGTGACCTTGGCGGCGGCGGCGGCAAATTCTGCATAGGGGGCAGATTTGGAGCCTGATTTCAGCACGCCTTGCTTGGCTTCCACCTTATCGCGTGTCACGCCCCAGGCCTGTGCAGCAGCTTCTTTCAGGCGCTCACGTGCAGAAGCACCAGCCTGCATCAAATGGGGATGCTGCAAAGCCACAAGCTGTGAGCCATGTGTGCTCATGACCTTATATTCTTTGTTATTGCGCAAATGCCGATTGGGATCAGCAAAGACCGCCTTGACCTTGGACCATTCCACATCCAGCTCTTCGGCAATCAACAAGGCAACCGAGGTCATGCCGCCCTGGCCCATTTCTGTATGCGGAATCCGTATGGTGACGGTGCCATCTGGATCGAGAACCAGCCAGGCATTCACTTCAATGCCGGTCACCGGTGTGTTCCAGGGCTTCGCCTCGGTCACAGCGGCCTCAGCTGTTGGCATATGGAAGCCCAGCATCAAACCACCGCTGGCAGCCAGAGAGGCCTGAACAAAGAAACGACGGGAAAGATTGACTGCGTTCATGATCATCCCTCCTCAGACGCCAAGTTGCGCGGCGCGGCGAATGCCTGCCTTGATGCGCAGATAAGTGCCGCAACGGCACAGATTTTCGGACATGGCCTGCTCAATCTCGCCATCTGAGGGATTGCGTGTGCGCGCCAGCAGAGCTGCGGCCGACATGATCTGACCCGATTGGCAATAGCCGCATTGGGGAACACCAACCTCTTTCCAGGCTTGCTGGACAGGATGATTACCATCCTTGGACAGACCTTCAATCGTGGTCACTTGCTTGCCCACCAGTGAAGCTGCTTTCAATTGGCAGGCCTTGGCAGGCTGACCATCGACATGCACGGTGCAGGAACCACAACGGGCAATACCGCAACCATATTTGGTGCCTGTCAGGCCGATTTCGTCGCGCAAGACCCAGAGCAATGGAGTATCAGGATCGATATCCACATTATGAGCAGCGCCATTAATTGTCAGATTTATGGCCAAATGAACCTCCCATAGATAATTGCGCCAATATTCTTGAAAGCCAAACTAAGGCTAAGATTGGCCACTGGCAAGCGGACCAAACGCGCAATCTCAAACTTCATCCTAAAATTAACTTTGAGAATAAAGCGGCACAGGACAGAATTAGACCATTATTATCCGGCATTGCCTTTGCCAGTTACTTTGCCACGGAGCCAAGATGATCCTGATCACTCAAGCCAAAAGCCTGTCTCTGGCAAAACCCCTTCTGGTGCTTAGCCTAATGGCAGGCCTTGGGCTCTCCTCGCCGGCCTTTTCACAAAGGGCGCCTGCCCGCCCAGATGCGGCCAATAGCGCGACAGAGGCACAACAACAGCCGCCGCAACAAAACAATGCTGCGCGACCGCTGCCGGCTGAAAAGTCGACTGTACACAAGCTAACTCTGCCCGGCGGCCTCCTGGAGTTTGAAGCCAAAGCTGGCACCATCAGATTAAGTAATGCACAGACCGGCGCGCCCATGGTCGAAATTGCTTATATTGCCTATCTTAAATCAGGCGCCGAGGTGCGCACACGGCCGGTGACCTTTTTATTTAATGGTGGGCCGGGCTATGCCTCTGGTTGGCTCAATCTTGGTGGGATTGGTCCCTGGCGCCTGCCCATGTCGGGCGAAGCCATAGCTCCCTCTGCCGCTCCCATTGTTGAAGATAATGCTGATAGCTGGCTGGAATTTACCGATCTTGTTTTCATCGACCCGCCTGGTACGGGCTATGGTCGCATTCTGGGCAATGATGATGTGCGCAAGCGGCTGTTCAGCGTTGGCGGTGATCTTGATGCATTGGCCACAATGATACGCCGCTGGATTGATGCCAATCAGCGCAATCTCTCGCCCAAATATTTGGCTGGTGAAAGCTATGGTGGCTTTCGTGTACCAAAGCTTGCTCATTTGCTGCAAACAGATCAGGGCATAGGTGTGAACGGGTTGATCATGCTCTCGCCTGTGTTGGATTTTTCACGCTTTAATCTGCGCAGCGGATTATGGGATTATGTGGCCCGCCTGCCATCCTATGCAGCCACATTGCGCGAAACAAAAGGACCGATTGACCGCAATCAACTCAAGGATGTTGAGGCCTATGCACAGAGTGATTATTTGCTCGATCTCATGAAGGGCCCGCAAGATAAAGCGGCCCTTGATCGGCTCAGCACAAAATTATCTGATCTGATCGGGCTCGATAAAACATTCATTCGCCAACTCAATGGGCGCATTTCATCTGAAACTTTTGCGCGTGAATTTAACCGCGCGACAGGTCGCATTTCGAGTGCTTATGATACACGCGAGACTGGGTTTGATCCTTATCCAGAGTCTGTGATGAATCTGAGCGAAGATCCCATGCGTCTTGGTCTTCATGCTCCCATTACACAGGCAATGATTGAGCTTTATCGCTCCAAACTCAATTGGGTGGTTGAAAATGGCCGCTATCAATTCATGAGCGAGCAGGCCAGCCGGCAATGGGATTGGGGCAATCGCCCCAATGAGGCGATAGGGGATTTGCGTCGTTCTTTGGCGTTGGATTCACATATGCAGGCCATTGTTGCTCATGGTCTGACTGATATTGTGACCCCTTATTTCGAATCCAAAATGCTGCTTGATCTCATGCCAGATTTTGGCTCCTCCGAACGGCTGAAGCTCAATGTCTATCCAGGCGGGCATATGTTTTATACACGTGAGGAGTCGCGCCGGGCCTTTCGCAATGATGTAAAAGCAATGTTCGAGAAGCGCTGATCCCCAGCACTCATCCGGCAATGAATCTAGTCAAACAGGCTGATGACCAGCTTGATCCCGAAGGATAACATAATCAGGCTTGCGGCGCCTCTGATTGCAGATCCCATCCAATGCACGCCCACCCAATGAGGAGCAATGCGATTACCAAGGAACACGAGTCCCAACTGAAACATGAGGCTGATTAAAGTGACATGCGCCACCATGATCAGAAAATGCAACGGCTCGGGAGGATCAGTCACGAATTGCGGAAAGAAAGCAGCAAAGAAGAAAATAACCTGTGGATTGGTCATTGAGATGACAATGGCATGACGCAGGCCTTGCCAGAATTTCAAATTCCAACTCTCATCAGAGCGATTATTGTGCGGCACATTGCGCAAGATCAACACACCGCTCACCATGAGATAAAAGGCACCCGCCAATTGGATGACATGAAAGATTTGCGGATAAGAGAGCAGAAGCGCCTCTAATCCTGCAATGGCAATCAACATGATGATCAGATCACCAATCAACAGGCCCAGGCCCGCGCCCAAGCCAGCGATCATGCCCTTGCGAGCTGTTGTTTCCAATACGGTCAACATGCCAGGACCAGGAAGCAACTGAAAAACAATAATAGCTAACAAAAAGCCCGGATAATTTTGAATTGCGTCAAACATAGTTCCGCACCGGACTGGACAATCCCTCGCTAAGATGAGGGCTCACAAATCAATTTAATATTTTGAAATCAGCTTGCACTCTTCAACTTTCTGACCGCCATTGCCAAAGATGAATGTGATCTGCGGATTGAATTTATAAACGAAGAGAAAATCCGTGCCGCGTCCGGCCATAGAGCCCTTGGCGGTGATGGTGCCATTTTCTTTATTCAAACTGCGCAAGATCAATTTGGTCTCAGAATTATTGACGATCTGACGAAAGTCGCCAGTCTCTTCATTCAAAATAAGTTGATAATCAACCTTGCCTGTATTGCAGACCATATTGAGCACAGAGGCATGGGCCTGACTGGAGAGAGCCCAGAGCGTGATCAGCAGCAAGCCTGAATGGATAAAGACCTTGCGTCCCATTGGATGATCTCCAGCCCTCGTCATGTCTCAGCTTACGCCTTGGCTTTTCGCTTTGACGAGCATGATCCTACTTATTCTCAGTTAGGGCTCAATTGACGAAGATCAATTCACAAAATTCCATGCTCGGCGCGCTCAGTGCCAGAAACGATCAACGCCCGAAATACTGCCCTTGGGTGTCCAGCCCAAAACAAAAGGCAGGGCGATCAAAGCCAGCAGCCAGATGATAAAGAAGACTTTCGAATTCAGGAAAGTCATGAAGCGCAGTGTCAAAATCCGGACAGACATGTAAGGGCTGGGGCAGCAAGGAACCAGATTGATTACTGGAACAATTTGATGGGATGATCAAGACAGGGCAGAGCCTCGCGCACTTGCGAAGAGAACAAAAACCGAACCAATTCCTTGCGATCTATTGCCGTCTCGCGGCGGCAATTCTGAAAAAAGCCCTTGGAATAGGGTAATTCAACCAATTTCTTGATCTGTGAGCGCACGACACGAAATTCAGAAAAATTTTCGTCCCGATGGGCAGTAATGATCTGACGATGTGCGCCATTGTAAAAGCGGCGCAGCACGCCATTGGCAGCATGATCAGAAACCGGATTGAGATGCGAGCGTAGAAAGCCAATCACCTCGACTGCGCCCAGCACGCCTGCCTTTTGCATTTGCGCATTGCCGCTGACGCCACCCAGCCAGGCTTTTTCGAGAAAGTTCTGCAAAACACCGAATAAAATGGCCAAATGCTCATCGAGATTGGCCTCAAAAACGATGTCCTCATAGATGGCCTCAAGGGCGGTCACAGAGAGTTCGTCAATCCAGCGTTTTGTCATTTCGCACCCATTCCTCAGATGTCCAATAGAACGGGTGTTCGGACCATTCCTTAAGCCTGTCGCTGACAATGCTGTTGAGGGTCCAATCGGCAGGCTGGTCTGGCCGGACACGTCCGGCCAGAAGCCTCAATTCGGGTTACATTATTGTAACTAACTGTTTTATATGTATTTAATAAATTCCAGCGGAGCCTGGTTCAGAGCGTTTTTGTCCCGCGTGGCTCGACATAGCGACCATGCTGCTCCTTATTCATCATTTCATAGGCATAGCCGAGGTCGAACATCAGATTGAAACGCTCGGCATAGATGCGATTAAAGGTCCGCTTGGAAAAGGCCAGAGCATAGGGCGGGCGACGCATGAGCGCATCGACCAGCTTGTCGCAGACCCCATCGAGCTGATCGGCCGGCACGGCCTCATTGATAATGCCGCGGTCATATAATTGTTTGCCGGTGAGCTGTTTGCCCAGCCAAAGATATTCACGCGCCAAAGCCGGGCTCATATGCATGGGCACGAAGATTGTGCCGCCATCGCCGGGCACAATGCCCGCTCCCGGCCGCCCCACGGGGGGATTGCCATCCCCCATGCCCAGATGATGATCGCAAAACACTGCATCTTCCCGCGCCACGATAAAGTCGCAGGCAAAAACAAGGCTGGAGCCAAAGCCCTTCACCCCGCCATTCACTTTCGCAATAATCGGCTTTTCAGTTTCAATAATGAGCTGGAATGTATGCTGGAGTGCCTGCAAGCCATCCCAGGTATGATCCGGAGTATGG
>OMIJ01000101.1 GCA_900299065.1 Hyphomicrobiales bacterium | reverse complement strand
TCTCCGGATCTCCGAGGGCGTCAGCGGCGTCCATGCCGCGGAGGTCTTCGAGGAGGTTTGCGCGGCGATCGACGGCCCAAACCTCAATGGGAGCTCCTGCGGACGCGGAGCGCCGCACGAGGGCGCGCGCCAGCGCCAGTCTTTGTTGCTGCCCGCCGCTTAATTGGGTGGCCGATCTGTTTTTATATTTAACCAGACCAACCATATTCAGCACATGGTCAACGCGCTTGTTCAGATCTTCGCGGCTATAGCTGACTTTTCGAGAGACTCGCAAAGGATAGGCGGCATTTTCAAACACGCTCATATGAGGCCAAATGGCATAGGACTGGAACACCATGCCAATGTCGCGATCATACATGGGGATCATTTGTTCCGTAGCACCATCAAAAATGATCTGACCATCAAGCGCAATTTGTCCTGAATCTGGCGTTTCCAGCCCGGCAATTGATCGCAATGTTGTGGTTTTACCGCAACCGGAAGGGCCAAGAAGGGTGAATAATTCGCCCTGCTTCACCTCAAAGGAGACATCAAACACACCGCCAACAGGCTCGCCCACCTGGGCCTGATATTTTTTTACGAGATTGAGAACACGAAGCATGATTATTTCCTCATCCTCAGCTCGCCATGATCTGATAACGGCGGGTCACCATATGGAAACAGGCGCTCACGATAACCATTAGAGACACCCAGCTAATGCCCATGGAGGCTAATTCAGTCACTTGCCCATTCTGCCAAAGATCAAACAAAGTGACGGCAACAATCTCCGTTCCTGGCCCAACCAAAAGCAAAGGCAATGAAACGGCCTGGACAGCCAATAAGAAAATGAAGAGCCAGGAACTGACCATTGAGGCGGACAAAAGCGGCAATACGATACGCAAAAATGTGCTGCCCTGTTTGGCGCCCGCAGACATTGAGGCTTCTTCAAGTTCTTTGTGAATCTGAAGCACACCTGCATAGGCATAGCGCATGCCATAAGGCATGAAACGCACGGAAGACGCCAGAATGACCGACAAGAGCGTGCCATAAAGCGGAATAGGCAGATTCACGAAGACATAGAGAAAGGCCACGCTCATCACGATTGCTGGCATGACAAGCGGGGCTGTGGCAATTTGATCCAAGAGCCAGCCACCTGGTTTGCGACGAGCGGCCATCCAGGCACAGAGAGCGGTGAAGGGCACGACAAAGGTTGAGGTTGATGCGCCCAATATCAGAGTATTTGAAATAGAGTCTCTGAATGATCCCGGCCCTAGCAAGATGCGATAATTCTCAAGTGTAAATCTTGAAAAGGATTCCGGCGTGACGCCCTCATAAAAGGGTTGCAGCGAGGTGAACACCAGCATGATCAAAGGCAGGCCTGTCACCAACATGAACATCAAAACAAGAATTGCCGAAGTTACATAACGCAAGCGACCCAATTTGATCACGCGAGGGCGATAACCCTTGCCCGTGATCGTCTGATATTGATGGGCATGGCCTGAGAGGCGATTATACCAATATAAGAGCCCAACAACGATCAGCAGCAAGCAGACGGAATAGGCGCCAGACTGGCCATAATCCATAGCGCCAGTTCCTTTGGAGCTTTGATAAATATTCGTCGTCAGAACATTGATATTGCCGGCGAGCCCAACAAGGGCAGGCACTTCAAAAGACTCAAAGGCACGAATAAAAACGAGCAGCAAAAGCGCCATAATGCCTGGCAGACCCATGCGCAGCGTAATGGTCCAGAATGTCTTGACTGGACGCGCTCCGCTCATCATCGCAGCTTCTTCAAAAGAGGCATCGGTTGAGCGCAAGACTGACGACATAAGCAAGAAGGTGAGCGGCACAAAGCCCACACCCTCAATCAAAGTCATGCCCCACATAGAATAGACATTGATAGCCGATTGCGGCCCAAGAATGGATATGATCGCTCCGTTTAAGGGGCCCGAGCGACCCAGAATGAGCAACCAGGCCACTGTGTAAAGCACATGAGGAATGCCTAAGGAAATAATAGCGCCCAGAAACACCCAGCCACGCCCCGGCGTATCCGTTCGCTCAACGATGATCGCCTGAATGGTTCCTAGCAATATCGCAATCACCGCCGAGCCAATGGCATAAATGGCTGTATTGGTCAGGGCTGAGAAGAAGAACCGCCCGGTAAAGAGTTGCTGATAATAACGCAGAGTGAGATCGCCAAAAGACCCATCTGGCTTGGTTGTAAAGATACTCACCTTGATCAAAAACAAAGTGGGGGGAAGAATGAGGATCAACAACACAAGGATCAATAGAATTACGGACCAGGAAAACCGCGCTGGCTTTGTCGAAATTGATCCTGAAGAGATTGATCCGGTCATTCTATTCCCCAATTTGAGGCGATCTCAAATATCAGCGAAAGAGGTTCTGATAGATTTCTTCTGATGTGGCCGTATATTTATTGAGCTGTTCCGAGCCAACAAAATTCTCTTTCTTGCCCAGAAGACTGGGAACCACGCCCTTGATGGTTTCCATGATTTCAACATCGGGCCTGACGGGGAAATATTCTGCCTTGGAGAGAATCGTCTGCCCCTCTTTGGAGAGAATGAAATCTGCCAGAAGCATTGAGGCATAGGGATGTTTCACACCCTTGGGCACTACCATTGTTCCGGCCGTTGTAGGAACAGGCTCCAGCAATTGCGAATTGACCGGAGCGCCCTTGGCTTTGCTGATCAAAGGATGATGCGCAAAAATGTTCAATGCAATGGGATATTCGCCTGCGATCACACGATCGACCAAGGTGCGCGCGCTGCCTGAACCAAAGTTGACGATTTTCTGCGCTGCGAGCTTTTCAAAATAAGCACGGGCTTTGTCCTCACCCATAGCCATTCTCAGATTTGTGATAAAGAGCGGAGTTCCACTGGCGCTGCCAATGCGCCAGGACAATTTGCCCTTCCATTTGGGGTCAAGCAAATCCTCATAGGTTTTGGGAACATCGCTTTCTGCAACCAGTTTGGTGTTATAGGCGATGGAGAAATAGCTCAGCCGGGTCGGTGTCCACAGGCCTGCGGGATCGCGATATTTCTCGGGCACCTGTTCGATCATGGGCGTATAATAGGGTTGCACAAGACCGGCCTGAATGACGAGCTCACCAACGCCGGTGCCTTCGACAAGATCAGCCTGCAGATTATTGGCTTTCACTTCTGCCATTAGTTTGGCAGCAATATCTTCAGAATCGGCGCGCCAATAATTGATTTTGATTGAGGGATATTTTTTGGCGAAGGCATCGGAAATGGGTTTCAACGCCTGGTTCACAATCAAGGCACAATAGAATGTGACCTGACCTTCTTTCTTCGCGCCCTCAAGAAGAATTTGTTCGCGGTCTGCACCACGGTAATTCAAGATTTCTTCTGTTGTGAGCGCATGGGCTGAGAAAGGCAGCAGGAGCGAGGCCCCCATCATCAGGCTGATTAGAAAGGCTGATGATTTTGTATGGATAGAATTAGTGCCCATGGCCATTTTCCTCATTTGATTTGGGGACGATGAGCGCATCTGCAATACGCACGCCTTTTCCTTTTGTTCCAACGAAAACCGGATTGAGATCGATCGCAGCAAATTGCCCATCTGTTGATGCAACAAAGCGCGAAAATTCAACACAACAATCTATAAGGGCTTCAATGTCACGCTCTGGCGATCCTCGGAAGCCTTGCAGCAATTTGCTGGATTTGAGTTCGCCGATCATTGTTCTGACTTCACGATGCGAGAGGGGTGGAAGCCTCACTGCAGCATCCTTGAAGATTTCAACCATGATTCCGCCCGATCCCAGAACGATCATAGGACCAAACTGATCATCATAGGTCATGCCAAGGATCATCTCGACGCCATCGGACACCATTTCCTGCACAAGGACGCCATCAATATGTGCATCGGGACAAGCTTTGATGGAGTTTGATAAAACCTGTTCTGTCGCTTTAGCGACCTCATCTGCCGTCTTGGCGCCCAGATAGACGCCGCCAACATCGGACTTATGGGGAATATCAGGTGATTGTATTTTCAATGCGACAGGACGACCAATCTCTTCCCACAATTTGACGGCCTCTTCAGCCGTTTTGGCGATAGCTTCCTTCGTGACGGGCAATCCGGCCTTGCCAAGAATGATCTTGCTCTCGGCCTCGGTGAGAGTGAGCGCTTTATGATTTTCACTCAATAGAGATTTGCTTGGCACAATCGGGGCGATTTGTTCAGCGCCGGCTCTTCTATATTCAGAATAGCCAATCAGATTACGAATGGCGCGCATGCCTGTTTCGAGATTGTCGAGCAAGGGTACACGATGTTTGGACGCAAATCCGCGCCAATGGCGGGGGAGATGATTGCCAACAAATGAGACAACAACAAGCGGCTTTTTCGCCTGAACTGCGAGCTTTGCCATTTCATCGATCAATTGTTGATGCGATTTGGCGCCTTCCATGCGCATACCAAGCACGAGGCCGATGACATCAAGCTCATCATCCTCAATCAAGGTGTTCAGCACTCTTTGCATATTGTCGCCGCGAAGCAATCGCGGCATGCCCACTGTATCAATGGGATTATTGAAATGACGGTCTACTTCAATAATTTCCTGCAGGCGTTGATTTGTCTTCTCGCTGATGGGGGGAAAATGCACACCGCCCTTTTCGCCCAAATCCGCAATTAGGGATGTCGCACCACCAGAAACGGTAAACATGGCCACGCGATTGCCTTTTGGCAAAGGCACCAGATCAAACAAGGCCGAAGTTTCGATCAATTCATCGATAGAATCGACCAAAGCGACGCCATTTTGCCTGAAGAGAGATTCAAAAGCCTCGTGCTTGCCAGCAAGAGTTCCTGTGTGCGCAAGGGTTGCGGCCTGGCCGACTTCACTGCGCCCCAATTTGAGAACGACGATTGGCTTTTTTGGACTGGCGCGCTCAATGGCCGCACGCAGACGCCGACCATTTTTACTACCTTCCATGATCAGCGCAATGACGCTTGTGGATTCATCTTCCACCAGAAAATCAATGTAATCGGCCAGATCAACAACGGCCTGATTGCCCATGGAGATAAGATAGTTCAATCCGATCCCACGATTGTTCGATAATTCGGCAACTGCATTGAGCAGGCCACCGCTCTGAGAGACAACAGAAATGCCCCCTGCCGGCGTGCTTTGCGGAATATCGGCCATGGTCGCGGCATAATGATATTTGAGCGAAGCAATGCCCATACAATTGGGACCAGCAATCGCCATATTGACCTTGTTCGCCAGCTTAATCAGTTCATCCTGTCGGGCGCGGCCTTCGTCACTGGCCGCATCGGCAAATCCCTCTGAAACGATGAGCGCGCTTTTTATCCCTGCGGCAGAGGCCTCTTCAACAATTTTGAGAACGCCTTCTGCTGGCACAGCAATGATCACGCAATCGGGGGCATGAGGAAGTGCGGCAAAGTTTTTATAACATTTACGACCGCCAATTTCCTCGGCGGTCGCATGAATAGGCCAGACAGAGCCGGTAAAACCAAACAAGCCTGCCGATTCCATCATCTTTGCACCCGAGCCGCCCCCTTTGGCGGAGACGCCGACAAGTGCAATGGATCGAGGCTTCAACAAAGCTTCAATCGGCAAATTTGATTTTACCACGCTCATACAAGTCCTGTTCTTCAATCAGTCAATGATACGGAATTTTGGAATGGTGAAGCCTTCGTTGGGATGATCCTCATAAACGACTTCAACTTTTTGTCCGATGTCATAGATATTTTTGGGACGCTTATCTCCAATCAATGTGCTGGAGACGAGCGGGCCTTCATCCAATTCAATCAAGGCATAATAATAGGGCAATTCTTCCTTGAACCCAGGATTGAAGGCTGTGTGATGAATGTTGAAGGCAAAGATTTTTCCTGTACCCTTGGCTGGAACCCAATCCATATTGGCAGCAAAAGGTTCATTATCGTGGTTCTGACAATAGGCCTTTGGCCAATAGCTCGTTCCACAGGTCTTGCATTTCCAGATCAGGAATTTGTGTTCCTTCAATCCATCCCAAAATTCCACATTATCATGGTCAATCGAGGGACGAGGTTTTTTCCATTCAGCAGTAATGGTGATGACGTTTGATTGGCTCACGGCTGGCTCCCGAGAATTGTGCAGGTATGGATTGAGCACATGCCGGGCGAAACCAATTCGCCACCGTGCCCTGTGGTCATGACAATTTCACAATCTTTGATTTGGCGCTGTCCTGCCTGTCCGCGCACTTGACGTACGGATTCTGCAAGACCTGTCAGATCGCCCAAATGATAGCAGGACAAAAGACCGCCGCTTGTATTGATCGGAATTGTTCCGCCCGGTGCCATATTACCCGCAGCAACAAAAGCGCCGCCTTCACCTTTTTTGCAGAAGCCGTAATCTTCGATCTGGAAGAGAACTTCGGCCGTGAAGCAATCATAGAACTGAACACAATCGATATCTTTGAGCTCAATACCAGCCTGTCCGAAAGCCTGTTTCTTGGCGGGCTCAACGGCCATATGGGTGAAGTTTTTCTTATCCCACCACACAGTTGAGGAGACTTCACCAAAGCCCTGACCAAGCACATAGACCGCCTTAGATTTGAGATCTTTTGCACGCTCAGCTGTCGTCAGGATGAAAGCAACGGCGCCATCTGAAACAAGGCTCATATCAAGAATGTGATAGGGCTCGGCCAGAAGTGGCGAGTTCTGATGGTCCTCAATGGTCATCGGGCGACCATACATTTTGGCTTCAGGATTGAGATTGGCCCATTGGCGCTGAGAGACGGCAATCGCGCCTAATTGTTCGCTCGTTGTGCCATAGACAGCCATATGGCGCGCGGCCATCCAGCTGTGATGACTCACGGCAACAGAATCGCCAACAAACTTGCCCCAATAGCCGCGCTTTTCGGAATGGGCCATGCCACGATAGCCCTTCTTCTTGCTTTCTTGCGCTTGCGACCAATCCGTCACTGCGCCCATCAGACAGACATAATCCGAGATACCGCGATCAATGAATGACATGGCTGTTGCCATGCCAAGGCCAGCCAGAGCGCCGCCGCGGCCATTGATGTAATAATAATTATTATTCAGGCCGAGCACGCGGGTGAAGGCATCCGAATAGGAAGCGCGATCACCACCGCCACCTGAGCGGCGCAAATCGACAGCGCCTGTAATATCTTTGCGGGTCAGGCCGGCATCTTCAATAGCCAGACGCGCAGCTTCTGCTGCAATCATTCGTTCTGAACGGTCGGGCTGCGCGCCGGCAACAACGCCAAGCCCGACTATGGCATATTTGCCGGATGATGGATGTTTAGGCACGATGAACTCTCTCCTTCGCTTCTAGTCATGTTGATATGAAACTTGTCTATCTCAGTTTTTCCAGACAGGCCTAACACCTGATCCCTTGCCTTCTGGCAAATGCAAGATGCCGTTGTCGATCTCTATGCCCTCGAAGGGATCATCGAGCAGGCGATCAAATTCGCCCAATTCGCAGGCATAATCCACGCCCGGCAGCGCACAGGCCAGATGCAGCGCATGGGCGCTCATCAAGCGTGAGCCCACCGCTGCCCCAAAGCGATATTTAATGCCGCCCGCCT
>OMIJ01000100.1 GCA_900299065.1 Hyphomicrobiales bacterium | reverse complement strand
GGCTCATCTGCGAGCAGGACCGGGGGATCAAACAACAAAGCCCGAGCAAGAGCTACTCTTTGCTGTTCGCCACGCGAGAGATCAACGACACTGGTGCGTTGATGAGGCACACCAAATCTCTCAAGCAAGGATAGTGCGCGTTGTTTCAGTGCGCGGCTGGTTGTGACATGTTCAAATGAAGCGGGAAGAAGTACATTGGCGAGCGGGCTCAGCTCAGGCATTAAATGAAAATCCTGAAAGACAAACCCAATTGTATGGCGACGCCAATGATCGCGAATGGTCTCGGGCATGGTTTGCAAAATACGCCCGCCCCAGGTGACCTCGCCATTGGTCGGACGTAACAGGCCGGCGATGGCGTAAAGAAATGTCGATTTGCCTGAGCCTGAAGGCCCCGTAATAGCCAATAGAGAACCGGGCGAGACATTGAGCACGGGAATGGATAGCGCCGTCACAGGGCCTGCTTGATCCTGATATATAACTTTCAAATCGCGCACAGACAGGGCGGGTGCCTGACTTTTCATATCAATTCAAACCTTGCGGTAAGTGGAATTGCGTAAACGAACACGACTAACAAAACCTGTTGCAACATCTACGTCTGTGCCAATCTCCAATGTGCCTTGCACACGGATCAATCGATCATAGTCAATAGCACGAATCGGACGACTCATTAACACCAGCACAATATCCTCTGGCCATGAGGCAGTGCTATCGCAAAAAGGACATATGGCAGTGGGAATTTTGGTCAACACAAAAAATTGTACCTCGGGCTTGATCGGTGGCGCCATATAGCCCTGCATTTCCACGTCCAAACCAATATTGGCCTTGGCTTTTAAAGATATTTCGTCGCCTTCCAGCCAAATATCCTTAAACGTCAAAGTCTCGGCCGCTTGCGCTTGTGATGCAACTAAAGGTGATAGCGCCGCGATACGCAGCGCATCACGACGCGTCCAGCATTTTTGTGACATGTTCATGACAGGCACAAGACTCTGTCCCACTTCTGCCTCCCGCTCAACCTTTAGGCTTGTCACGCACATAGCCCTCTAAGCCAGGACGATAAAGCTTCTCATCAACAAATTGCGCCAAAGCGGTCTCGCGTCCCTTTTCAGGATCGCGATAGCGCAAAGCGTCCGTCTTTGAGGCAAGATAATCGGTCGCTTGTGCTTCATTCATGCCACGCACAGCGCGGATGGCTTCCTTGGTATAGCGCAGCGCCATGGGATTTTTGGTCATCAATTTTCTGGCGAGCGCGACGGTTTCTTCACGCAGTTTGGCAAGTGGTACAGCTTTATTTACCAAACCGATCTGAGCTGCAATCTTGCCATCGAAAGGATCGCCGGTCATCGCATACCACATGGCTGTTCGCATATTGAGTACATCGACCACATTCCAGCTCACCGAGCCACCGGGTATGATGCCCCAATTGACTTCAGAAATACCAAAGGTCGCCTCCTCTGCGGCCATGGCGAGATCACAAGCGATCATATGGACAAAGCCGCCGCCAAAGCAAAAGCCATTGACCATGGCAATGGTGGGCTTGGGAAAACGCGACAAGCGCTGCCAGCGCCAGGAATGCGAATTCTCTGAGGATTCGAATCGCTCGCGGGGTTTTCCCTCCGTGCCACGAAAGAACAATTTAAGATCCTGTCCGGCGCAATAAGCATCGCCTGCACCTGTGAGGATGAGCACTTTGGTTTCAGGATCAGTGGCCAGATGAAACAGAGCATCATTACATTCTGCGTGTAATTGTGGGCTCATGGCATTGCGCTTTTCTGGCCGGTTGAGAATGAGCCAGGTTATGCCATCTTCCTTTTCGATTTTGATTGTTTCGTAATTCATCTGTCCCACGCTTTCCCTCCAGACTATTCACGGATTAACTTTGATAGCTCGTTTGGCTTTTTCAACTATGTCAGGCGTCGCTTTATACAAACGATCAACGATCGCTTGCACTTCTGTGCCTGACAAAGGCTCGATATCCAGATTGATCTTGGACGCCTCGGTCAAAAGCTCGGGATCTTTGAGGGCAGTCGAAAAAGCTGCGCGCAATGCGGCAACACGATCTGCTGGCACTTCGGGCGCAACAATATAGGGGCGACCAAATTCGAGTGGCGCGTAATTGAGCTCCATGATCTGGCGATCCTCCGGCGTTTTGGCCAGATCAATCGTCAATTGCACGCCCATTTCCTTGAGCTTGGGCTCAAGTCGCAGACCATCCTGCGAGACCACATTGACGAAACGATCACGCAGCCATTGCGGGCGTCCGGCAATCAGGCTAGACCAGCCATAACCGCAAGCGCCTTGAATCTCGCCTTTCTCAAGAGCCAATGAAATTTCATTCGAGCCTGGATAGCCGGCGACAATTTTGAATTTCGCACCCAATATATTGCGCATAAGAGCTGGAAAATCTGTTGTCGAACCGCCACCCGCACTCGCGCCCACGACAATCTCGCGGGCCTGCAAATCAGCCACTGTCTTCACACCCGTATCAGCGCGCACGATACAAATGCTCGATTCCACATTGGCGCTGCCGATGAAATGCAGTTTGGTGGGGTCGAATTTCGATTTCGTCCGATCACCAAATAGAGGCTCCAGCACAGCGCCAAAGAACATGGCTGCAATCGCAGTGCCATCCTTGGGGCCAACATTATAAATATATTGCGCGGCAACGATGGAGCCTGCACCAGGCATATTTGAGACAACAAGAGCAGGATTGCCGGGAATATATTTACCGATGTAGCGGGCGATCAAACGCGCATAGAGATCATAGCCACCGCCCGCTGAAGAACCGACAATCATATTGATTGTCTTGCCGCGATAGAATTGCGCCACAGCCTCCTGCGCCTTGGCCGAGGGAAAAAACACAAACGAACAGAATGATAGACCAAGAAAAATAAAAGCCCGCAAACGACTAAAACAGCGATTGATCGTATATTCTGTCCGCATAATATCCTCCCGGGATCAAATTTTGGCTCGTCCTTCTGCTTTACTTTTGCTTATGTCGATGCGCCTGATCTGCTCAGTTGAATTTCGAGCCTCGATCTATTTTTTTGTTTTCAGAAAAACATAAGTGGCGCGAAAGGGCTGGCCCGCACCAACGGTTTCATCAGTGCAATCACCTTGCAACAGGCCTTTTTGCGTGTCGATCTGCACAACAGCTGTGACATCGCTCAATGCGCCCTGCCCGCGCGAGGTTACCTCAAAACGCTGCCAAGGATAATCTTTTGAGGTTGGCGAATCTTTGGTCACCACGACCTTGCCCGTTACGCTGCTGCCATCATTATGACGCCAGGTCGGACCATTGGAATAATTGCCGACGATAGCGCCGTCTTTATACAGAGCAGCGCGCGGTCCATTACTCGCCCAGGTCAGTTTGCCAGCGGTGCGTTTGCATTCATATAATTGCATGCCATCGAGCTGCAAAACCAAAGCGATCTGATCGCCGGGGGCAGACAGATCGGCAGGAATAGCGGGCTCTTGCGCCTGCGCCTGACCGGCCCACACAAAGGCACCCATGAGGGCTGCAAGATATTTATTTTTATTCAATTCTCTCTCCCATACACAAAGGCCCGCGGCCGGATCTTGGTCCCATTATCGCCATTTCGCCCTCCACAGCAAATTTTGCGGTGCAGCAAAATATCCCCTAGGTCTTTAGACTCATATTATGGCTTTTCAGTAAAATGTGATTTGACCCCCTCAACTCACCTAGCTTAGCTTTTCCCGTGATGGAGAGTCTTGTGCGTCAATTCGTCCAAGCAAAGTGACCCGTCGCATAAACTGGCGTGATGATCAGCATTTTTTAAAGCCAGAACTAGGGGAGATAGAGATGAAAATGTCATTCATGACTGGCTCTTTGGCCAGTAGCCTATTACTCGCAACGACCCTGTCCTCGGTGCATGCCGCGGACATGACCTTTGAACGTGCTCTCAAGGCGGATGCAGAACCTCAGAACTGGATTTTGCATCATCAGAATTATGCCGCCCATCGCTATTCTCGCCTGAATGAAATCAACCAAACCACCATCAAAAATCTGCGCGTGGCCTGGACAGTGGCACTGGGTGGTTTCCAAAGCGGTGGCCGTTATGAATCAGGCAATCTTGAAGTCACCCCTATCGTTGAAGATGGCATGATGTATGTCACCGATGGCTGGGGTTCGGTCTATGGCATGGACATTAAGAATGGCCGTAAAGCCGATATTAAATGGAAAATGGATCCCGGCACGGATCGTGCCTGGGCGGGTGACGTAGCCTGTTGTGGCGTGAATAATCGCGGTGTCGCTCTGTGGAAGGACAAAATCGTTTCTGTCGGTCTTGATGGGCGTTTGTTCCTCATCAATAAAGCGACAGGCGAAATGATCTGGGAGCGTAAAGTGGCCGAACCTGCCCTTGGCGAAACCATAACCGCTGCACCACTTGTTGTGCGTGATAAAGCGATTGTGGGTTCAGCCGGTGGTGAATTTGGTATTCGTGGCTATCTTGATGGAACTGATCTCAACACAGGCAAAGCCGCATGGCGTACCTTTACGATTCCCGGTAAGGGCGAGCCGGGCAATGAAACCTGGAAAGATGGCAAAGACCATTGGATGCACGGCGGCGCTTCGGTCTGGGTGACACCCACATATGATGCTGCACTCGATACATTTTATGTCGGTGTTGGCAATGCGGGGCCTGATTATGATCCGGAATTCCGCCCGGGTGATAATAAATGGGCGGCCTCTGTGCTCGCCATTGCACCTGAGGATGGCAAGATCCGCTGGGGTTTCCAATACACCCCCAATGATCCTTATGATTACGACGAAATCTCAGAACATCCTTTGATTGACGCGAAAGTGAATGGCCAGGATCGCAAGCTTGTTACCCATGGCGCGCGCAATGGCTTCTATTACGTGCTGGATCGCACCAATGGCACATTCGTCAATGGCAAGCAGTATATTGACAAGCTGACCTGGACAACAGGCCTCGACCCTAAAACTGGCCTGCCGCTCGAATATGATCCTAAAAAGGATGTGCAGGATTATGTCATGGGCAGCCATGGCACACGCGCCAAGCCGCTCTCAAATGTCAAATGCCCGACGACAACAGGCGGTAAAAATTGGGAACCTGCTGCTTTCAATCCAGATCTCAATTTGATGTATCTGCCAACTGCTGAAGGTTGCAATATGCTGGAAATGCAAATTCACGCTGATTTTGCTGATCAAGGTGGCACCGTCAAGCCGCGTGATCGCTTTACCGGCGGCTCGGGCAAAGCTGCTGGTGATGTCACAGGTGCGATCAAAGCTCTTGATCCAGTCACCGGAGAATTGAAGGCCACAGCACGCTGGAACTATCCTAACTGGTCTGGCATTCTGGCAACTTCCGGCAATCTGATTTTCGCAGGTTGGATTGATGGCGAGTTCAAAGCCTATGATGGCAAAACCCTGCAAGAAGTCTGGAGCTTCAATACGGGTTGCGGCATCAAAGCCCCGCCCGTCAGCTATTCAATCAATGGCAAGCAATATATCAGCGTTGCAGCTGGTCCCTTCTTCCTTGGCACCAAGCCGCCAGAGCTGAAGAATTACACAACCTGCTCGATGATTTATACATTCACGCTCTAGGCTTGCACTCGCTAAGCTTGACCTTAGACTAGCTCAGATGGCGCCGCACAAACGGCGCCATTTTCTTTTGCAGTGCAATAAATTTTACGTTTCATCTCGCCATTTCGGTGTGCTTTTTGTTTTTAGACTCATTGACGCAGCTTCGCCAAAGTGAAAAACTAGTAAGATGTCTGATCAAATCAGGCTGTTCAGCTGATCAATCATAGATTGGCACCCATTGGGGAGAATATAATGGTAAAAATTTCCAAGCGTGGAGCGCTTGCCAGCGCGCTTTTAATGGCAACAGCTTTGTCGACGGCACATGCTGCCGACATGACTCAGGAACGCGCTCTTAAAGCCGATTCTGAGCCACAAAACTGGATTTTGCATGCACAGAATTTTGAGGGTCACCGCTTCTCGCGCCTCAAGGAAATCAATGTCGATAATGCCAAGAATCTGAAACTCGCTTACACAGTAGCCCTTGGCGGTTTCCAAAGCGGTGGTCGCTATGCATTCGGCAATCTCGAAGGCACACCGATCGTCGAAGACGGCATGCTCTATGTCACCGACGGCTGGGGCTCTGTTTATGCGATCGACGGCAAGGCCGGCGTGCGTCACAGCCGCGTGGTCTGGAAGATGGATCCCGGCACAGACCGCGCTTGGGCAGGTGACGTAGCTTGCTGCGGCGTCAACAACCGCGGCGTTGCACTGTGGAAAGACAAGATTGTCTCCATCGGCCTCGATGGTCGTATTTTCCTGATCAGCAAAGCCACTGGCGAACTGATCTGGGAGCGCAAGGTGGGTGAACCCGCTATTGGTGAAACCATTACTGCTGCCCCGCTTGTCGTGCATGACATTGCTGTGACTGGCGCTGCTGGTGGCGAATTCGGTATCCGTGGCTGGTATGATGCTACTGATCTGAACACCGGCAAGCAGGCTTGGCGGACTTTCACCATTCCTGGCAAGGGTGAGCCGGGCAATGAGACCTGGAAGGACGGCAAGGATCGCTGGATGCATGGCGGCGCTTCCGCTTGGGTGACCCCCACCTATGATTATCAACTCGACATGATCTATGCCGGTGTGGGCAATGCTGGCCCCGACTATGATCCGGATTTCCGTCCAGGCGATAATAAATGGGCTGCTTCAGTTATCGCCATGAACGCCAAAGACGGCAAAATCAAATGGGGCTTCCAATATACCCCGAATGATCCCTATGATTATGACGAAATTTCAGAACATCCGATCGTTCGCACCAAGGTAAATGGTCAGGATCGGACTGTTGTGACCCATGCGGGTCGTAACGGTTTCTACTATGCTTTGGATGCTGCCAATGGCTCATTCATTGCTGGTAAGCAATATGTCGACAAGCTGAACTGGACAACGGGTCTCGACCCCAAGACCGGCAAGCCGCTCGAATATGATCCGAACAAGGACGTTCAGACTTATGTCAAGGGGTCAGCACCTTCACGCGCCAATCCCAAGACCATGGTCAAGTGCCCGACCACAACAGGCGGTAAGAATTGGGAGCCTACGGCTTACAATCCTGAGCTGAACCTGATGTACATCCCCTCGGCCGAAGGCTGCAATACTCTCGAATTGCAAGTCCAGGCTGACTTTGTAGATCAAGGTGGCACAGTTAAGCCGCGCGACCGCTTCACCGGCGGCTCGGGCAAAGCCGAGGGCAAGCTGAAGGGCTCGATCAAGGCTGTGGATCCGATCTCTGGTGAGAACAAGATCTCCCTCGCTCTCGAATATCCGAACTGGGCCGGTCTGCTTGCCACTGCTGGCAATCTGATCGTCACAGGTCATCCCGATGGCGAATTCTCCGTCTATGACGCGAAGAACCTGAAGGAAGTGTTCAACTATAGCACGGGCTGCGGCATCAATGCTCCTCCGGTGAGCTATTCGGTCGGAGGCAAGCAATATATTGCTGTTCTGATCGGCTCTCTGCAGAAAGCCGCAATTTTGGCAGATTCTCCTGAACTGAAGAATACGGCCACTTGCTCCATGCTCTATGTGTTCTCGCTCTAATCAAGATATCCGGTTCGGGCTTTGCCCGAACCGGACCATTCTCAAGGGTTTCATAGATGACCAGCACGCTTAAAGGATTTTTCTTCTCGATCTTGGCGACAATCCTGTTGATAGGAATGGCTGCCCCTTCTGCTTACGCTCAGGATGCGGCCGAGGCACGCGAGATTGAATATGGCAAGGATATTTTTAAGACCAAGGCAACTTGCCAATTCTGCCATAAATGGGATGGCTCTGGAGACCAAGGTTATGGCGGCAATGCCCCATCCTTGCGCAAGACTGAGTTAAACCCTGATCAGGTTAAGGAAGTTGTGAAATGCGGACGCATTGGTACAGGCATGCCTTATCATGATAAATTCGCTTATACTGACAAGCGCTGCTATGGCGCAGTTCGTGACGAATTAGGTACCGATATTCCCCCCATCGGCAATGAATATTTGCAACCCAGAGAAATCGAAGCGGTCGTGAAATATGTCTTCACTAAGGTCCATGGACGTGGTGAAGCCACTTATGATGAATGCACTGAATTCTGGGGCAAGGAATCGCGCCAGTGCGATCAGTATAAAAAATGAGACTAACCCAAAAGCATTGGGCCTTGCGGCTGGCAATGGTATCCATTGCCAGCCTTTTTTGGGTATCCCCTGCTCTGTCGCAAAATCGAGACGCACCAACCAAGGACCTCGGCGAAATCCATGGCCTGAAACTTGGCCTGCAAGCCGAGGATATGGACACTGAGGGCTGGGGTGAATTTGCTTGCGGCAGCAATGGCGGCCCGCCGCGGCAGCAAATCGAGGACTGGGCTGACTTCAAGAAGTGCCGTGCAGAGCCCAATGGACTCCACGAAGTCTATGTACGCTTTGATGATCAGAGAGAATATGTCGGCCGCGCCGTTGAGGATCCTACCATCGCCACAAATCGCCGTGGCACACGTGTTGCAGCGCATCCAATAATTCTCTCCGCACTCTTCGATAAGGATGGCATTTTGCGCATGATCCGATTTGTGAGTGATCCGCGTGGTGAAATCCTGGAGCGCCGGATGGCGCATTTATTACGCATTGTGGTGATCAATCGTTATGATCCCGCTGACTGGACCTGCACTGACAAACCCCCAGGCCCGGGCGAATCGGCAGTCGGAGGTATTTTTCTCAATTCGCATTGCGAAAAGAGTCTTGACCCCAATCGAACAATTGTTGTCGATGGCAGATTCCTTCGTAAGCCTGGCCAGTCGGACATTGATCCGGTGACAAAGGAATATCGCCCCGGGCAATTCGAATCTTCAACCAGAGTCGAAATTTTTGATCCCGCTATTCGCAAACCATGAAGGCTAATGGACGCAAATACCCACTGGAACTTCATGGGGAGGGTATTATATAAGCAGCAGGGCTAATTACACGTTCAAGCAGGAAACAGATTATGCGTTACACATTCCTTTTTGGTCTCCTCATGGTGGCCGCAGCAATCAATCCGCAATCTTCGAAAGCGGCTTGCGTCAATTGTCAGATCCAAAGCCGCGAGGCCTCTGCAGACGTTAAGGGAAAATTCGTCTATCGGATCAGCTGCATTGATGATGCGAGCGGTGATGAGATCAATTCGCTTATTACAGCTGGTAGTGATGAAGAAGCACTTCAGCAAATGCTGGCAGCCAAATGCTAATTGTCGAGCGTTGAGCGATCAGCTTTCTGATTCATGCTCAAAAGGCTCCGAAGAAATCGGAGCCTTTTTCATTTGCCCTCAGGCCTGAAGGAAATGTCTATTCCCGACGTTGACCATCAGGCATAATGGCTGCATCGAAATTTGCGCCTTCTAGTTTTGCATCTGTGAGAACAGCATTTCTCAAATTGGCGCCTTCAAAATCAGCGCCCCGCAAATCAGCGCCGTTGAAATTGGAACCAAAGAGATCCACTCCAGCGAATTTTGCTCCCTGAAGATTGGCGCCACGAAAATCAGCCTCCAGAATATCCGATAGCGTGAAGTCAACGCCGGCCAGTTTCATTTCGCGGAAATTCTGACGATCGAGACGCGCGCCTCTGATGCGCACGCCATCAAAATTAGCGCCCGCCAATCGCGCATCGCGCAAATCAACCCCATCCAGAATAGCGCCAGAGAGATTGGCACTGTTCAACCGCGCTTTACCGAGTCTGGCATTTTTAAAATTGGCACCTGACAGATTGGCATTGCCAAAATCAGCTTCAAAAAGAAAGGACTCTGACAAATCAGCGCCGGACCAATCGGACCATTTGGCATCAATGCGATTGAGATCAGCGCCCTTCACACTCGCACCTGAAAAATTGGCGCGCTGGATATTGCTGCGGAAGAGGGCCGCACCATCCAAATTCGCTTTAGAGAAATTAGGGCGCTCCATTTTCAAGCGCTTGAACTCGCGACCGCTTAAATCTTGACCCGAAAAATCACAGGCCTGACAGGTTTTTGATTTGCCATCGAGGAGGGCTTGACTTGCCTCATCAGCAGAGCTCGGGAGCACAGAGGCTGCTACAGCCAGAGTGACAGCAAAGATTCCGAAAGTGATTTTCTTGTCCATCCGATGCTCCTGCCAAAGTGCAGTCATCACGCCTGAGCTTCCCCTTGTGGCAAGTCTTGATCAGCGGCCAAAGGCGGTTGCAAAGTTTCCAGCCATTTTATAATGGCCGTTTGATCTGATCCATAGCCAATCTGTTGCTCAGCCTGATCCCAGGACGCCAAATTGGACTGCAATAAAGGCGCCTGGACTTTGGCATTATTGGCCATTTGCATGACAAGAGCGAGATTGCGACGCACCAGTCCTAAAGCACGACCGGATTCAAACCGCCGGGTGGCGAGCTCTGAGCGGATCAGACCGGGCACAGCATGCCCCCCCATGGCATCGCAAATATCGAGAAGATCATTTGGCTTGAAGCCAAATTGCGTGCCTAGGCGAATTGCCTCGCTGGCTGCCAGAATTTGAATGCTTGACATATAATCTGCCAAGGCGCTGGCGGCCTGTGCGGTACCCGGGCCACCGGCGCGAAAGATACGTTGAGAGAGAATTTGCAAAACGGGGTGCACTCTTGCAACAGCTGCCTCTTCGCCACCAACGACAAGAGTGATCTTGCCTTCCTTCGCCTGTGTTGGTGAGCCAAAGGCTGGCGCATCGATGAAATCGATTTTACGAGCGGCAAGTTCTGCTGCGATGAGAGCCGTTTCGCGCGGATCGGTGACGCCCAGATCAATGATTGTACCACCATTGGGAAAGCCCTTTGCCAGACTCTCCCAGCCAAAGCAGGCCTCTCGTAGATCGGCCGCTGAAGGCAGGCAAGTAATAACGATATCAGAGGTCTGCGCCACCATGCGCGGCGAACCCAGACCCATAGCGCCATATTCATTGCTGAACAGGCGGACGGTCATATCATTCTGGTCATAAGTGTTGACGGACGGAAATCCATTCCACAACAAACGCATGGCTATCCGGGACCCGAATGAGCCCAGACCAATCATACCAATACGTAGAGGCGTTATCTCCGACATGTAACCCCAAAAGGAGGAAGGATCAAAGGCCGCTGATCTTCAGAGATTCATCGAGCAAAAAGAGATCTGTCAACATAGCGCGCACGTGAATGGACGCGTTCAGATTGTCAATGATCTGCGAACCAACCGCATGC
>OMIJ01000099.1 GCA_900299065.1 Hyphomicrobiales bacterium | reverse complement strand
CCTCCAGAGAGCGTGCCAAGGCCAATGATTTTCCCGTCCTGCTCGGCGATGAAGGAATAAAGGCCCAATTGGGTAAACCAGATGTCGAGATTTCGCACGGTTTTATTGGCCAGCCAGCCAGTCAGGGCAATGGGGTCGCCGCCATGGTCCTCGGCGCAGAGTTCCGTGATGGAGCGATGAATCAGCGCGCAGGCCTCGGGCGCATCGTCTTTGCGGGCGGGGCGAATGACAAACATTAAGGGTCTCCGGGCACTAGGCTTTTTGTATTGGCTTCTGTTATCTGGGGTTAGCTGGCCATTTGTCGAGAAAAAGCTCGACGGCCTATCCGCTTTTGGGCAAAATTAACCCATGTATCGCGCCATTACGCAGAATATTCAAATCACTGTTGAGCCCGAATATCTGGCCGACCGCTCGCGGCCAGAGGATAATCGCTATTTTTGGGCCTATACGATTGAGAGCACCAATCTGGGTGATCACAAAGTGCAATTGACCCATAGGCATTGGCGCATCACCGATGCCAATGGCAAGCTGGACCAGGTGCGCGGTGAGGGTGTTGTGGGCGAACAGCCTCATTTAGAGCCCGGCGAAACTTTCCGTTACACTTCAGGCTGTCCGTTGACAACGCCCTCGGGCATTATGGTGGGCAGCTATCGCATGGTGGATGTCGATGGGCGCGAGTTTGATGTCGATATTCCAGCCTTCTCGCTCGATTCTCCCCATGCCAAGCGCATACTCAATTAATCTGGCAGGCCGATCATGATGGGCATTGCTGAGGCGCGTTTGGGAAAGGTCATTGAGCTGCTTTCTCAGCTGGTGGCGTTTGATACGGAGAGTCAAAAGAGCAATCTGCGGCTGATTGATTTTGTCGAATCCTATCTCTCCTCTTTGCATGTGCCCTTTACCCGTGTGCCCAATGCGCAGGGTGATAAAGCGGCCTTGTTTGCCACGATAGGCCCCATGCAAGATGGGGGCATTGTTTTATCTGGTCACACAGATGTTGTGCCGGTGGCTGGACAGATCTGGACGTCCGATCCATTTCAATTGCGGGAAGATAAGGGGCGGCTTTATGCGCGCGGCGCCTGTGACATGAAGGGCTTTGATGCTCTGTGTCTGGCGATGATTCCAGAGTTTCAAAAGGCGGCGTTGAAAAGACCCATTCATTTGCTTTTGAGTTATGATGAAGAGACAACCTGTCTGGGTCCTGTTGATACGATTGCACGCTTTGGCAAGGATTTGCCACGTCCAGCTCTGGCGATTGTGGGTGAGCCAACGCTCATGCAGGTTGCTGATGCGCACAAGAGCGTGGCTGCATTCACGACAATTGTGACCGGGCATGAGGCGCATTCTTCCAAACCAAAACTGGGGGCGAATGCGATTGAAGCGGCCTGCGCTCTGGTTACGGAACTCTATCGATTGGCTGATGAACTGGATGCTTTGGCTGATCCCTCCAGCCGGTTTGATCCGCCAAGTTCAACGCTTTCTGTGGGGACGATTGAAGGAGGGACGGCGCGTAATATTCTGGCGCGCCAATGTCGCTTTCTGTGGGAGTTTCGTGGTCTGCCTTCGGTGAGTGCGGATTGGGCTTTGCGGCATTTGGAGGTCTATGCGCAAAGCCAGGTGTTGCCACGCTTGCGGCGATATGCGCCAGAGGCGTCAATTGTCACGCATGTTGAAGTTGAAGTGCCTGGCCTTGTGCCTGATCCTGGCTCGATTGCCGAAACACTTGGCTTCAAGCTTACACGCAGCAATCGTGCGCTGGCTGTGTCTTATGCAACGGAAGCTGGACGCTTCCAAAATGCGGGCCTGCCGACCATTGTCTGTGGTCCAGGCTCGATTGATCAGGCGCATCAGCCTGATGAATTTATCGAGATCGCGCAATTGGACGCAGGCATAGGATTTATGCGGCGATTGATCGCTGAATTATCATAATGATTTGAAAAGTAGATGTTCGTGAGAGGGTGGTCACATGCAAAGAGTTGAGATTGCGGGTCTTTCTATTGACAAGGAACTGCATGATTTTGTCGCCCAGGATGTCCTGCCGGGACTCCCCATCAAAGCGCAGGAGTTTTGGACGGGCTTTGGCAAGATACTCGATGGGTTGACGCCGCGTCTGTCAGATTTGCTGAAGCTGCGCGATCATCTGCAAAGCCAGATTGATCATTGGCATTTGACCCATAAGGGCAAGCCCTTTGATGCATCGGCCTATGAGGCCTTTCTGCGAGAGATTCATTATCTCGTACCAGCACCCGCCTCTGTGCAGGTGAAGACACAGAATGTTGATGATGAGATTGCGCATTTGCCCGGCCCGCAATTGGTCGTGCCCATGTCGAATGCGCGTTATGCGCTCAATGCGGCCAATGCGCGTTGGGGCTCTCTCTATGATGCGCTCTATGGCACGGATGCAATTGGTGATGAGGATGGGGCTGCGCGCGGCGCTGGCTATAATCCGCAGCGCGGCGCGAAGGTGATTGCGCGCGCCAAGCAATTTCTCGATTCTGCGGCGCCTCTAAGCCAAGGATCGCATGCTCAAGCGATCTCCTATCACATTGATCAGGGTCGCCTGATTGTCACTTTGGCCGGTGGTGTAAGGGCCGCTTTGCTGCATGAGTCACAATTTGCTGGTTATAATGGAGCGCCAGAATCTCCAACGCATATTCTGCTGATCAATCATGGTCTTCATATTGAGATTGTGATTGATCGCGCGCATGTGATCGGCCGATCAGATGCGGCTGGGGTTGCGGATCTGGTAATCGAATCTGCTGTATCGACCATTATGGATATGGAAGATTCTGTTGCAGCTGTTGATGCGCATGACAAGGTCGAGGTCTATCGCAATTGGCTCGGGCTGATGAAAGGTGATCTGAGCGCGAGCTTTGACAAAGGCAAAACCAAGATCGAGCGCCGCCTTAATCCCGATCGCATTTATAAGAATCCGCAAGGTCGTGAATTTGCTTTGCATGGGCGCTCGCTCATGCTGGTGCGCAATGTTGGCCATCATATGTTCAGTGATGCGGTGATGGATGCGAGAGGGCAAGAATGCCCCGAGGGCTTTTTGGATGCTGCGATCAGTGTTCTGATTGCCATGCATGATCTTAAAGCGGCTTCGGGCCTTCGCAATTCGAGGCAAGGCTCGGTCTATATCGTCAAGCCGAAAATGCATGGGCCTGATGAAGTGCGTCTTACCGATGATCTTTTTGCGCGAGTTGAGGATCTTCTTGCACTGCCACGTTATACTATCAAAATTGGCATAATGGATGAAGAACGGCGCAACAGCGTCAATCTCTCGGCTTGTATTGCAGCCGCAGAGCACAGGCTCGTTTTCATCAATACAGGTTTTCTCGATCGCACGGGCGATGAGATTCACACCTCCTTTGAAGCGGGTGCGATGGTGCGCAAAAATGATATGCGCGCAACGGCCTGGATCAAGGCTTATGAGGATAATAATGTTGATGTCGGCCTTGCCTGTGGCCTGCCAGGTCATGCCCAAATCGGCAAGGGCATGTGGGCTGCGCCTGATCGCATGGCTGATATGATTGCGCAGAAAATTGGTCATCCCCAATCAGGTGCGACAACTGCCTGGGTTCCTTCACCTACAGCGGCCACTCTGCATTCCATGCATTATCATGCCGTGGATGTTCATCAGCGCCAGAAAGAAGTGGCACAAAGGCCAGCTGCAAAATTGTCTGATATTCTCACAATACCGCTGGCACAGTCCAATTTCTCGCCACAAGATGTGCAGCAGGAACTAGACAATAATTGTCAGGGCATTCTTGGCTATGTGGTGCGCTGGATTGATCAGGGTGTTGGCTGTTCAAAAGTGCCCGATATTCATGATGTGGGGTTGATGGAAGATCGCGCCACTTTGCGCATTTCAAGCCAGCACATTGCCAATTGGCTGCATCATGGCATTGTCAGCAAAGATCAGGTGATGGAGACGATGAAGCGCATGGCGCTTGTCGTTGATCGGCAGAATGCGAGTGATCCGCTCTATCGACCAATGGCGCCTGATTATGATCAGCTGGCCTTCAAAGCGGCTTGTGATCTTGTGTTTGAAGGGCGCCAGCAGCCCAATGGCTATACAGAATTCATTCTGCATCGTCGGCGCAAACAGGCTAAAGCCGCGCAAGCCTGAGTTGGAAATATATTGCGGCCATCCGGGGGAGGATCGGATGGCCGCAAATGCCTTGCATCGATACTATGCTACATTATGCGAGGAATGTTCTTGTCTTAGAATGCAACAAGATCCTTGATTGCTGATTCCGCATTGGCTGGAACCACTTTGCGTGTGGTGAAGTCGGCCCAATCTTTGAATTTACCTTTGGTTCTGGCTTCAATGATGTCTTTGGCACGGGCTGGTCCAATCTGCGGCAGATTATCCAATTCAGCGGCGGTAGCTGTGTTGAGATTAATCTTCTTGGCCTGTTCCGCATTTGCCTTGGGGGCTGCAACGGCGGGGGCAGGAGCTGGAGCAGTCGTTACAACCGGAGGCGGAGAAGCGGCTGGAGCCTTAGGTGCAGTTGTTGGGGCAGCTGGAGCCTGAGCAAAAGCCAGCGAAGAAGACAAAGCGAAGAGTGCGGCTGCAGAGACAAGACGAAGGCGGGTCATCTGTTTATTCCTGTTTCCCGGTGGTTGAAGCAGGTGACGCCGGGTCGATCACCATGAGTGAAAGATTACAACCCTATTTGTGAACGCAGGCTGAACCAAAAATGTTTTGTTTGTGTTGCACGCTTGTCGGATGTGAAAAATTCACGCATGCTCGCGCTTATGAGTAAAATTTCTTTTTAGTCTCATGGAGTTGCAACGAGTGTTTGCGCCCTATCTGCATTCTTTGATCGAGCAGCACGGCTATTGGGCAGTGTTTGTGATCATCTTTCTGGAATGTGCAGGCGTGCCATTGCCGGGTGAGACAGCACTCATTCTGGCTTCAGTCTATGCAGGCGCCACAGGCAATCTTGATATTGTGTGGGTCATTAGTCTGGCGGCAGTTGCTGCGATTATGGGAGATAATATCGGCTTTTGGATCGGGCGAAGATATGGCTTGCCCTTTGTGCAAAGATATGGACGCTTATTGCATGTGTCGCAGAACCATCTTGTTGTGGGGCAATATTTATTTGCGCAGCATGGGGCCAAGGTTGTTTTCTTTGGACGCTTTGTCGCGATCTTGCGGATCTTTGCAGCTTTGCTGGCGGGCGTTAATCGCTATAGCTGGAGATCCTTTCTTTATTATAATGCACTGGGGGGTCTCGTCTGGGCTTTGTCTTTCGGGCTGTCGGGCTATTTCATTGGTGATGCCTTCCAGTCCATTGCCAGCTGGATCGGTTTAACGGGCTTTGTTCTGGCCGTGCTTGGCTTTGTGCTAGTGCTGGGACTCATGCGGCGGCAGGAAGGGAAATTATATGCCGCCGCGCAGGCCTATCTGGACGGGCAAGTTGCCCCTTTGTATGGCAAAGGAGAGGGTAAGGGAGAGGATAAAACTGGCTCAGAGCCACGCGGGTGAGGGCGTTCTGCCCCCTTTGGCTCTTTGCGATCCTGCAATTTATGCTAGAGGAGGCGCCTAGCCTAATTTCAGGACTCTGCCGTGCATTATGTATCTACCCGTGGCCAGGCGGCCGAATTGTCTTTCACAGATGTCCTGCTGGCAGGTCTGGCAAGGGATGGCGGGCTTTATGTCCCCAAGTCCTATCCGGTTTTGTCGGGGGCCGAGATCGCGGGCTTTGCAGGCCAGCCCTATGCGCGTGTCGCTCAGCAGGTGATGACCCCTTATATTGGCGGCGATATTGAGGCAGGTGCTCTGGGGCGAATGATTGAGGCGGCCTATGCCACATTCCGGCATCCGGCCGTGACACCGCTCACGCAGATTGGCGATAATCTTTTTGTGCTGGAATTGTTTCACGGACCAACGCTCGCCTTCAAGGATGTGGCGATGCAATTGCTTGGTCGCCAGATGGATCAAGTGCTCAAAGCGCGCGGTGAGCGTGCAACGATCGTTGGAGCGACAAGCGGTGATACAGGCGCGGCGGCGATTGAGGCTTTCCGCGGACTGGATCAGGTCGATGTGTTCATCATGTATCCGCACAATCGTGTGTCGGAGGTGCAGCGTCGCCAGATGACGACGATTGGCGATCAGAACATTCATACCATTGCGCTGGAAGGTACATTTGACGATTGTCAGAATTTGCTCAAAGGGCTGTTCAACAATCATGCCTTCCGTGATGGCTTGCGCTTGTCGGGGGTGAATTCGATCAATTGGGCGCGCGTATTGGCGCAGACCGTTTATTATTTTACCAGTGCTGTGGCGCTTGGCGCACCACATAGGCCTGTATCCTTTACGGTACCTACGGGTAATTTTGGTGATATTCTGGCTGGCTATATTGCCAAGCGTATGGGGCTGCCAATTGATCGATTGGTGATTGCGACTAATGAAAATGATATTTTAGCGCGCACGCTCGATCAGGGCGTTTATGAATTGCATTCGGTCACCCCGACGTCATCCCCTTCAATGGATATTCAGGTCTCCTCCAATTTTGAGCGCTTGATGTTTGATGCTTATGATCGCAATGCCGATGCCATTCGCCGTTTGATGGATCAGCTCAAACAATCGGGACGCTTTACGCTTGAGGCCAATGCCTTGGCGCGTATTCGATCAGAGTTTGATGCGGCCCGCACCGGTGAGATCGGAACGGCCAAGGAAATGAGTAGAGTGTGGAGCGAGGCAGGCTACTGTCTCTTATACACATCTGACGCTGCCGACGATACTCCTTGT
>OMIJ01000098.1 GCA_900299065.1 Hyphomicrobiales bacterium | reverse complement strand
CTGAAGCAGATGGAGCGCCCGTACGTGTGCGCCTTTTGGGCGAAGATCTGATCGCTTTTCGCGATACACAAGGCCAGATCGGTATTGTCGATGCTCATTGCCCGCATCGCCGCGCCCCAATGTTTTTTGGTCGCAATGAAGATTGCGGTTTGCGCTGTGTCTATCATGGCTGGAAATTTGATCGCCATGGTGATTGCGTTGACATGCCTTCCGAGCCCGCTGGTACACCTCTACAAGCCAAAGTTAAGATCAAGGCCTATCCGGCCATTGAAAAAGGCGGTGTGATCTGGACCTATATGGGCCCCAAAGAGCACCAGCCTGAGCCGCCCGATTATGAATGGATGCGTGCGCCCGCAACACATCGTCATGTCTCGAAAACCTTTGAAGACTGCAATTATCTGCAAGCCATGGAAGGCGGGCTTGATACGGCCCATTCCTCCTTTGCTCACAATAATAATATGCAAGCCAAGGATGAGCCGCGCAATCGCGACAAATCTCCACGTCTTGATATTGAGCGCACAGATTACGGCTATTATTACGTTTCGACGCGCCAAATGGGCGGCGGTGATCGCTATATTAGGCTCTATCATTACGTCATGCCCTTCCAGCAAATGCGTGGCGGCATACATCATTTCAATGGTGATCGGCGTGATCTGCCCGAACTGGACGGACATTTGTGGGTGCCCATCGATGACGAACACACCTATGTCTATAATTGGGCTTGTGGTTATGATTCCAGCGTGATCCTTGATCCCGAACATATGGCCGAGCGCGAACATTTTTATGGACGCGGCCCACAAGATCTGATTCCCGGCACGTTCAAGCTCAAGCGCAATAAATCCAATGATTATCTGATTGACCGCAACATCCAGAAAACCCGTACTTATACGGGTATTTCCGGCGTCAACACGCAGGACTTTGCCTTACAGGAAGGCATGGGACCAATCGTTGATCGCTCGCAGGAAAATCTTGGCACCAGTGATCGCGCCATTGTCACCATGCGGCGCTTGCTGTTGGAAGCAATTGAAGAATTGAAAGAAGGCAAGACGCCACGTGGCTGCGATCCAGCCACACATCAATCGATCCGCCCCTATGATGATTTCATCAGAGCCGATCAGGATTGGCGGGCGATCTTCGATCCCCAGATCATTGCCAAATGGTAAGTCTGTAAAGGCCTATCATTAAATTTTTCCATTCGACTATATTCTGCTTGCCGTGACTGGGCCCAAGCTCTTACCATCTGCTCATGGTAAAGACACTGATCACGATAAGGCCGGCCCAGATCGAAGACGCGTTGGAAATTTCAAGCGTTCACGATAGCTCTTGGTATGATGCCTATCGCGGCATTATTCCCGGGCGCGAATTGAACAAAATGATTGCGCGCCGGGGACCACTCTGGTGGCAATCTGCCATCAGGCGGGGTAGCCGTTTGTTGGTGCTCGAACATGATCATATCATTTGCGGTTATGCCAGCTATGGGCGCAATCGCGTGATGAGCCTGCCCTATCAGGGCGAATTATTCGAACTTTATCTGACACCTGAATATCAGGGTCTGGGCTTTGGCCGGCAATTATTCAATAGCATACGCAGCGATCTGAACCGGCAGGGTTATCAGAATCTCCTTGTCTGGGCTTTGGCCGATAATGAGCGCGCCCTGGGCTTCTACAAACATCTGGGCGGCCGGGAAGTGCACCGGGCGAGTGAGAAATTCGGCACTGAACCGCGCGAGCGCATCGCCTTCGCTTTTGATTAAGACCTGACTGGCACTCTGGCTGGCTCTAGGAGAACAGCATGAATATTGACGCAATCGCAATTGGCAAAAATCCCCCGCATGAAGTCAATGTCATCATCGAAGTGCCGATTGGGGGCGAGCCCATCAAATATGAACTCGATAAAGACAGCGGCGCTCTGGTTGTTGATCGCTTTCTCTACACCTCCATGCGTTATCCCGGTAATTATGGCTTCATCCCCCATACACTTTCTGGCGATGGAGATCCCTGTGATGTAATCGTCGCTAATACACGCGCGATTATTCCTGGCGCTGTGATGAGCTGCCGAATTGTTGGCGTGCTATTGATGGAAGATGAAGCTGGTGGCGATGAAAAGCTGATCGCCGTTCCCTCTTCAAAACTGACCAAGCGTTACGAAAATGTGAAGACCTATACCGATTTGCCCGAAATCACGATCAAACAGATTGAGCATTTCTTCCAGCATTATAAGGATCTCGAACCCGGCAAATGGGTCAAGGTTGTGCGCTGGGGCAATGCCGATGAGGCTCACAAATTGGTAACGGAAGGCATTGAGCGCGCCAAATCCAAATCCTGAATCTTCTCTGGTCAGGATTTGCGACGCAGTAAAAATACCCCCTGTTCACCAAACAGATTCCACACCCACCAGGGGGCTTCAAATCGAATTGGTAATCCCCAACGATTAAGGGCAACGCCGCGCTCAATTCCTGCACCTATGTCTTCCGACATAGCAACAAAATCACGGATCGTGCAGAAGTGAATATTGGGCGTATCATACCAGGCATAAGACAGATTCTCTGTCACAGGCATGCGGCCCTTAAACATTAATTGTGTCCGGATACGCCAATGGCCAAAATTGGGAAATGAGACGATCGCATATTTGCCGATACGCAACATATGTTCGAGTACACGACGGGGATGATAAGTCGCCTGCAAGGTCTGCGAGAGAATGACATAATCAAAGGCATCATCGGGATAATCGGCCAGATCCAAATCCGCATTGCCTTGAATAACGGATAATCCTTTGGCTACACAATCATTGACACCCTTTTGCGACAATTCCATGCCACGCGCATCGACATTGCGTGTCTCGCTTAACAAACGCAGCAATGTGCCATCGCCGCATCCCACATCCAGCACGCGCGAGCCGGACTGCACCATATTGGCGATCACCAACAAATCGACACGCGCATCGGCGCGAATATTTGGGCTCGCTAATGATCTCATGTCACTCATGGCATACCCTTGCCTGGCGGCAGGCCGCGTGCTTTGGCTGCAGCATCAATAAAGCCGCGGCTGGTGGCAAAGAATTCCGGCAGATCAAGCAAAAAGGCATCATGTCCTTTATCTGTCTCTATATCGACAAAGGATACGGATGCACCATTGGCATTCAAGGCATGGACAATGGCGCGTGAATCCGAAGTGGGGAACAGCCAGTCGGATGAGAAAGACACAACACAAAAGCGCGTCCGCGTGCCACGAAAAGCCTGCGCCAAAGACCCACCATAATCCGCAGCAAGATCGAAATAATCCATCGCCCGCGTGACATAGAGATAGGAATTGGCATCAAAGCGCTCAACGAAACTCGATCCTTGATGGCGCAGATAGGATTCGATCTGGAAATCAGCATCAAAAGAAAAGGTCGGTGCAGAACGATCCTGCAATTTGCGCCCAAACTTATGATGCAGCGCTTCATCGGACATATAAGTGATATGCGCCGCCATGCGGGCCACAGCCAATCCTTTGACAGGCCGCTTGCCTGAATTGAAATAGCGTCCGCCCTCCCAATCAGGATCAGCCATGATCGCCTGACGCCCCACTTCATGAAACGCAATATTCTGCGAAGAATGACGCGCGCCAGCCGCAATCGGCATGGCAGAAAAGACACGTTGGGGAAAAAGAGCGGCCCATTGCAAGACCTGCATGCCGCCCATGGAGCCACCGGCAACACAGAATAATTCATCTATTCCTAGATAATCGACAAGCTTGGCCTGTGCCCTCACCATATCGCGAATGGTGACAACGGGCAGATCAAGCCCATAGGGCTGGCCAGTGGCGGGATTGAGTGAAGCCGGGCCCGTGGTGCCCATGCATCCGCCAACGACATTAGAACAAATGACAAAGAACCGGTCTGTATCAATCGGCTTTCCCGGCCCCACCATAGTATCCCACCAACCCGGCTTGCCCGTGATGGGATGAACATTGGCCACATGCTGATCACCCGTCAGGGCATGGCAAATAAGCACGGCATTGGACTTATCCGCATTAAGCTGGCCATAAGTCTGATAGGCTATCGAGAGCGGCGCCAGCGCAACCCCAGAATCCATGACCAGAGGTTCGGTCTGCGAAAACCGCACAATCAGGCTATGGGGGGATTCGACCTCACCCTGAGCCACAGATAGTCCGTTGTGTGCAGAGATTTGCGCCGTCACTCTGGCCCCATCGGTCATTTTGTTCGATCTTTCGAACGTCTTGTTTGTTATTTAGTCGGCCACGGCCTTGCAAGTCAAGTCTCTTGGCCGGATCGGCAAGCCAGCAAGACGCGCCGCGGGTTTCCTTTGCCAAGACGAATGCCTGACCTTATGAAATGTCCATCCTTTTCTCATTCGAGACCGGCTGTGTCCAAAACTGAGACCGAAATTGATCCCGTCACCTTCCTCAATCAATTGAGGGTGGATATTGATCGTATTGATGCAAGCATGCATCAATTACTGATGGACCGCAGCCAAATCATTGATCGGCTGATTGCTGTCAAAGCAAGACAGGGCGGCGGCTCGGCCTTTCGTCCCGGTCGCGAAGCCGACATGATGCGCCGCATTGCCGAGCGGCATAAGGGCCTCTTGCCGCTTGAGACTGTCGAGAGTATCTGGCGCATTATCATTGCCACATTCACTTATGTGCAGGCCAATTATAGCGTGCATGCGGACATTGCCGGCGGCGATGCCTCTATGCGGGATTCTGTGCGCTTTCATTTTGGTTTCACAGTGCCCTTCATTCAGCACCAGGGTCCGCAGGCAGTCATCGATGCTGTGGCAAAATCCTCAGGTGATCTGGGCATGGTGCGCATTGATGGCGGCTTGAGCGCGGGCGCATGGTGGCGCAAGCTCACATCTGCCAATGCCCCCAAAATCATTGCCCGTGTTCCTTTCATTGAACGCCCCGATCATCCTGCCGGAATGCCTGTCTTTGTGATTTCCCTGCCATTGGCAGAAGCCGCGGCGCGCGATGTCATGATCTATTCCGTCACTCTGGATCGCTGGCACGAATCTATTCCTGCGCAATTGGGACAAGTGAAAGCGGAGATTCTTGGCAATGCCGCAACAGATTTTGGCCTGTCTTTGCTTTTGTCCCTGCCTGGAACAAAAACTGAAGACGATCTCAGACAAGCCCTTCGCAAAGCAGGCGCCGCCAATGCCCGCATTGAATTGGTTGGCAGCCATGCCGCACGCTATGATCATAGCCAGATCAAAGATCAATAAATCTCATCATCCCAGATCGATCCAGAGATAATCATGACACAAGCAAAGACAACACGCCCGATCCCGCGCCCCGGAATTTTGGACATACATGCCTATGTACCAGGCAAAAGTTCAGCACCGGGAGTTGAAAAAATTTATAAACTCTCGTCCAATGAATCGCCTCTTGGCGCTTCGCAAAAAGCCATAGCCGCCTATCGCACACTCGCCGACAAACTGGCTGATTATCCTGATGGGTCTTCCACGCGTCTGCGCGAAGCCATTGCCAAAAAATATGGGCTCGATCCTGCCCGTATCGTCTGCGGATGCGGCTCCGATGATCTCCTGCATCTTCTGGCATCCGCCTACATTGGCCCCGATGATGAAGGCATTTTCACAACCCATGGTTTTCTGGTCTATGAGATTGCCGTGCTCGCTGCTGGCGGCAAGCCAATCATTGTGCCGGAAACCAATCTCAAAGCTGATGTAGATGCTATTCTCGCCCATGTGACCGATCGCACTCGTATGGTCTTTATCGCCAATCCCAATAATCCCACTGGCACTTATGTCTCGATGGCCGAGATCAAGCGTTTGCATGACAACCTCCCCGCCCATGTGATGCTGGTGATTGATGGCGCTTATGCCGAATATGTCCGGCGCAATGATTATTCCTCCGGAATGGAATTGGTCACATCACATGACAATGTTGTCATGACGCGCACATTCTCCAAAATTCACGGCCTTGCTAACCTTCGTCTTGGCTGGGCCTATGTGCCCGACCATGTCGCAGATGTTCTCAATCGCATCCGCGGACCATTCAATGTGAACGGTCCCGCGCTAGAGGCAGGCATTGCCGCCATTGAGGATGGCGACCATGTCGCTATGGCGGCCGATCACAATGAGAAATGGCTCGCCTATTTGAGTGAAGAGGTCAGCAAAGCCGGGCTGACCTATACGCCAAGCGTTGCTAATTTTCTTTTGGTGCATTTTCCATCGACAGCTGGCAAAACAGCCGTTGATGCAGAGCAATTCCTGACAAAGCGAGGATTGATCGTGCGCAATGTCGCTTCTTACAAACTGCCAAACTGTCTGCGCATCACTATTGGCACAGAAGAATCGACCAAACTTGTTGCCCAAGCTCTGCACGATTTCGTCAAACAATAGGAGCCGATCATGGCTGATCAGCTGGGACCGGCTCTGGCTCAACCTCTCTTCAACCGCCTCACCATCATTGGCCTGGGTCTGATTGGCTCGTCCCTAGCCCGTATTGCAAAACACAAAGGCATTGCGCAAAGCCTCATTGCTTGCGATTCCTCGCCTTCTGTTCTCGCGCGCGTAAAAGAATTGGGCATTGCCGATGAAATAATCGCCGAGCCAGAGAAAGCCGTCGAACAGGCAGATCTTGTCATTCTCTGTGTACCGGTTGGCGCCAATGGGCCTTTGGCTCAAAAGATTGGCCCTCATCTTAAAAAGGGAGCGATTGTTTCGGATGTCGGCTCGGTCAAAGCCTCCGTCATTGCTAAAGTAGTGCCCTATCTGCCAGAGGGTGTGCATCTCATACCGGCCCATCCTGTCGCTGGCACTGAATTTTCAGGCCCCGATGCAGGCTTCGCCACTCTCTTTGTCAATCGCTGGTGCATTATCACACCCGCTCCCAATTCGCCGACAAATGCGATTGAGAACGTAAAATCTCTCTGGCTGGCCGCTGGCTCCAATGTCGAAATCATGACAGCGGAACATCATGATCTTGTGCTTGCCATTACCAGCCATCTGCCACATTTGATCGCCTTCAACATTGTGGGCACTGCCGCAGCACTTGAAGAAGGGACAAAATCTGAAGTCATCAAATTCTCAGCCGGCGGTTTTCGCGATTTCACCCGTATTGCTGCCTCTGATCCCACAATGTGGCGCGATGTGTTTTTGAACAATAAGGACGCTGTTCTTGAAATGTTGGGGCGCTTCAATGCCGATCTGCAATCGCTCGAAGCGATGATCCGCAAGGATGATGGTGAAGGCCTTTTTCAGCTCTTCACACGCACCAGAGCCATACGTCGTAGCATTATCGAAATTGGTCAGGAAACCCAGAAGGCCGATTTTGGTCGCAGTGACATGAATGTGCAGAAGTAAAATCAAAATCTATTCGCACATTCACCCAGCAGAATAGTTCTCCGGCAGAACAGATCGTAATTCGGGATTGGACTGAAGCGTTTCAGCAATCAAGGCATTACTGGCCGTTTCCAATTCACTCTTCAGCCGTTCAAAAAAAGCATTGCGGTCCAAACCCGGTTCAATCACTGGCAGAAATTGCACCAGGATTTTTCCCGGCCGCCGAATAAAAGAACGCCTTGCCCAGAACAATCCCGAATTATGTGCTATCGGCAAACAGGGAACCTGATTGTCGTTATAAATATGGGCAATCCCAAATTTATAACTCGGTTCTGCCCCAGCCGGACGCCGCGTTCCTTCAGGAAAAATAAGCAAGGACTGGCCATGTTCAAAAGCCTTCTTAGCACCTAATTTTGCTTCATTAAGCGCTGCATGACCTTTACTGCGATTGATTGCAATCAGATCGGCCCGCAACACATACCAGCCAAACAAGGGAATCCAGGCCAATTCGCGTTTCAAAATAACCGTGAAATCATAAAAGAAACCCAGAAAGGCAAACACAT
>OMIJ01000097.1 GCA_900299065.1 Hyphomicrobiales bacterium | reverse complement strand
TGCTGCAGAACAATTGCAAAAAGGCCGTCAGATCGGGCGTCTCCCATTGACCTTGCAGATAGGCCTCCGCAATTCCGATGTCACCACCCTTGGCCAATTGCCGCGCAAAGCCCAGATCATGGATGATCATTGTGGCCTTGGGTCCATTCCTGCCTGTGTCAAAATCAAATTGATTGCCATCAGGCAAACGCATGCCAAGTTCGCCCTGTTCAAGGTAACTCACCATACGCATGGCTTGACGCACCGCATATGGATAATCGGAAATTGCCGTTTCAAACCCGGAATCGTCGAGATTATGACGCGTCTGTTGGGGAGAGGTGAGGGTGATGCGCATCTTGGAACTCATGAACAATGTGGCAGGTAAAGGGCTCTGTTGAAGTGTCAGCTCACCCCTGAGACATCAGGCGGAATGGTTGCACGTGTTCTGGGTGCTTGATGTCCATAATATTTGGCACCTTTGAGCCATAGCCGCAAGGCTTGCCAATGAATGGCCAGCACGACCTTGAGCGACAACAGCGGGATAGAGACAAAGCATAATAAGCTCGTCCATAAATTCAAGGGCAGGCGCTCGCCGGAAAAAGTGGCCGATAGGATTGGACCTGTGGGATCAAGCTCAAGAATGCGCAAGCGCAAATGTTCCCCCGGCACTTGCAAGCGAAAGCGATAGCGCATCGACATATCGAGAAAGGGTGAGACATAAAAAGCTTTGTCGCAATCCTGGCGGATCTCTGAGCCGTCAGTCACATGCTGGCTGCGCACGGGAATTACATAAGAATGAATATCGCCAAATGTATTGCGCACCTCATAAATCAAGGCTGAAATCTGGTCCTGCTCATCCTGACAATAATAGATCGACAAAGGATTGAACCCAAATCCCAGCAAGCGCGGATAGCACAACAGCTTTATCTTGCGCGGCATGTTTTTGAGTCCTGCCTGCAGCAATAATTTTTCTGCATGAGCGCGAAGTGAAGATCCATCACGCTCGCCATGATCAGCCGGATGAAAGGAGAGGAGATTGAACCGCCCCACCGAGAAGATAGCACATTGTGTGTTGGCTTCATGGAGCATGTCGATATCTATAAACAGCGAGAACACACGATAAGTGAAGCGATGGATAAAGGGCTTGAGGCGCGCATGCATCACATTGCCACGATATAACACGGCCGCAGGCTCTAACCTAGCCACAAGATCATGATCAATGTGAGTAGTTACACTCATTCGGCAGCTCGTGAGATCATCGGGGATGAGGCTTGCGCGGATTGATCAAGAAAGCCCAGATTGCCACCAAGCGCTTGTGCAACATTCAAGCCGGAGCGCAGACCATCTTCATGAAACCCATGACCTGTCCATGCGCCGCAATACCAGATACGATCCTTGCCCTGAATCTCGCTCAAAAGCTTTTGTGACTTCAGTGCGCCTGCATCATATTGTGGATGGGCATAAGTGAACTGGCCAAAGGTCAAGGCTGGATCAGGTTCAAAAGGTGGATTGAGCGAGACCAATATGGGTGTTTGAGTATCCAGTCTCTGCAACATATTCATCCAATAAGTGACACAGGCTTTTTTGTCTGTGCTGTCTCCCTCGCGCAGAAAATTCCAAGCTGCCCATGCCGCTTTACGTCTTGGCATCAAGCTTGTGTCGCAATGCAAAAAGACCTGATTATCGGCCGTTGTGCAGGCTCCCAGAATCGCGCGCTCCTGCTCACTAGGGTCTTCCAGCATGGCCAGAGATTGCGGTGCATGACTCGCCAGCACAACATGATCAAATCGATCTTCATGCCCGCGCGCATCACACACATAAACGCCATCATCCTTGCGGGTTAGGCGTGTGACTGGTGTGCCAAGGCGCAGACTGTCACGATAATGAGCGGTGATCGCCTCGACATAAACGCGGCTGCCGCCTCTCACTGTGCGCCAGCGCGGCCTTTGCCATTCCAGCAATCGATGATTATCAAAAAAGGACAAAAAGCTTGCGGCAGGAAATTCGAGCATTTTGGCTGGTGATGTCGACCAGATAGCCGCGCCCATGGGAACAAGATAATCATCGCGCAAGCGTTTTCCATAGGGCAGGCGCGAGAGATAATCGCCCAGCGACAGATCTTCTCTCAGACCCGCTTTCAAATCCGCTTTAGCGCGTGTTTGAAACAACAAAACCTGCGTGAGCATGGTGAGATAGGAGGGTGAGATGAGATTGCGCTTTTGGGCGAATAATCCGCTCACCACATTCACACCATCGCGTCCGCACCATTCAAAGGCACCGCGATCGGCTGATACAGAAAAGCTCATGTCAGATTCTTGCGTTGTGACGTCAAGAAACTCAAACAACTTTGTCAGCAAGGGATAGTTGAGCTCATTATAGACAATGAAACCGGTATCAACGGCTAAAGATTTATGGCCGACAGTAATATCAACTGTGGCGGAATGGCCGCCAGGCCGATTTTCGCGCTCATAGACGATAATCTCATGTCCGGCTTTTTTGAGCGCAAGCGCAGCGCCGTTTCCCGCAATTCCCGTCCCGACAATGGCTATTTTCATTGACTGCTCAGATCCCGGTTTGTTTTATAATTATCGTTCTATTGGCTCAGACTTGCAAAAGCTGCAAGGGCGCGTTCACGCGCTGCTGCATGATCAACGATTGGAGCTGGATAGGTTTTGCCCAATGTGATTCCGGCTGCTGCGAGTATGTTGTCAGGTGCTTCCCAGGGACGATGAATCCATTTTGCGCCAAGCCGGGAGAGTTCCGGCACAAAGCGCTTAACATATATCCCATCAGGATCAAATTTCTCGCCTTGTATGATCGGGTTGAAAATCCGGAAATAGGGCGCTGCATCCGCGCCAGATCCCGCCACCCATTGCCAGCTGGCAGCATTGCTCGCCGGATCGGCATCACACAATGTATCCCAGAACCATTCCTCGCCCCGCCGCCAATCAATCATCAAATGTTTGATCATGAAGGAAGCTACAATCATGCGTACGCGATTGTGCATTGTGCCCGTCTGCCAAAGCTCGCGCATGCCTGCATCAATAACGGGATAGCCCGTTTGTCCCTTGTGCCAAAGGTCCAGATTCTTCTTGGTCGATTTTGCCCAGGGAAAATGATCAAACCTTGGCTGGAAATTTGCCTGCCGCAAATCGGGGAAATGATAGAGCAGATGATAGGAAAATTCGCGCCAGCCAATCTCGGCAATGAATTTATCGATATTGCGCTGTGCAATGGATCCGGCATCACCGGCATGGCGTGCGGCCCAAAGGATTTGCTTGGGTGAAATCTCGCCAAAGCGCAAATGGGGTGACAGACGCGAAGTGGAATCGCGATCGGCCCGATCACGCTCCTCTGCATAATGCGCAAGTCCGTTTTTTAAAAAATCCGATAGACGCGCTATGGCCCCAGCTTCTCCCACTTGCCATGTCTGACGTAATCCTCTCGCCCAATCAGGTTTTGTGGGAAGAAGTTTGAGGTCAGCGAGCTTCAGGGATTTGCCATAAGATTTGTCCCAGGGGAGGGCATTCATTTTTTTAGGCGCTTTGAGCGGGGCAGAGCCATCACCTAGAGCCAGAGCTGCGCGCCAAAAGGGCGTGAAGACTTTGAACGGGCCCCCTGCCTTGGTTTGTAACTCCCATGGCTCGAACAATAACTGCCCTTTAAAGCTCTCAGCTGTGACGTCCTGTTGTTTGAGCAGAGTTTTAATCTTGCTGTCGAGGGCGATTTCAGCCGCGCCATAGCGCCGCGTCCAAACGACCTTATCCGCACCACTCGCCTTGGCCAGAGCCGTAAGGATTTGATCACTTGCGCCAGTCAAGACATCAAGGCGCCCGCCAATCTTGCTCAGACTGGAAGCCAATTGTTCCAACGAATGATGCAACCACCAGCGCGAGGCGCCACCCAAAGGCCGCAGGCCTGGACTTACCTCATCAAGGATATAGACACATAGAACCGGCCCGTCATGCGCCAATGCGGAGGCAAGCGCCGGCTGGTCGGCCAGACGCAGATCATCCCTGAACCAGACAATCACAGGTTTTGGATGGGGACGAACCATTGTCCAGAGGCTCCGATATACTGTTAAAACTCTAGGTTTATTGGACTTATACGTCTTATAAGCTCTTCTGGATGTGACCGCGAGGTAGCTCTCTTGGGGCTTTAAGCTGTAGTTTTTGGTTTACCTGATCCTTTATGCATGCGAAGGGCAATTGAGAGGCAATTGGGCTGGTTCGCATGAGCTTGGCCGATGCCGAGCGGTGGCACACAAGGCTCTGTTACTCCAGCAAGAGCAGGGAAAAGAGGGATGGAAAATGACGACACCAAGTAAAACACTTGCTGCGGTGATGGTTGATGTGCGCAAAACCCAATTGCGCGAGATAGCCATTCCCGACATTCCCACCGATGCGGGCCTTTTGCGTATGGCGGTCAATGGCATTTGCAGCTCTGACTGGAATATGTATCAGGATATGAAGCGCGGCACGCGCATTCTGGGCCATGAAATGGTCGGCACAATTGAGAAAATCGGTGATGCCGCCAAATATCGCTGGGGCGTGAAAGAGGGCGATCTGGTCGCGCTTGAGGAATATCTGCCCTGTGGTCATTGCGAATATTGCCGCGCAGGCGAAATTCGCTCCTGCTTGCAGACAGATCAAACCTTGCCGGGCACGATCCGGTTTGGTTCAACCTCTGTCGATGTCGCTCCTGGACTCTGGGGCGGCTATAGCCAGTTCGCTTACATGCATCCACGCACCATCGTCCACAAAGTGCCGGAGGGTGTCGAGCCGCGCATTGCCGCTATGTGCTTGCCCATCGGCAATGGCTTTCAGTGGATGTATTACGATGG
>OMIJ01000096.1 GCA_900299065.1 Hyphomicrobiales bacterium | reverse complement strand
GGCAGCGTCAGATGTGTATAAGAGACAGCAATCAACATGACCGCTGGCACAGCAAGAACGTAAAAATGCCAATCCGTAATCATGCCGATTCCCGTTCCCGCTTCGCCAATTGACCTGAAGTGGTCCGATGGGCTCCGGGCCATTTAGCCCAGACTAAGCTTTAGGCAAAATGGCACAACAGAACGGCAAAGTCTTGCGCAACTTTAGGCAGACCTCGGCCAAGCCAAGTAAAAGCCTCGAGACTATTAATGATCGAGATGCAAAATATGTTTCAATTTCTGTACATCTTCAGCGCAGGCCGATTCAGCCTTATTCGCCAAAGCTTTTTCAACATCCTGTATCAGGGCTTGGACCTGCTTATTGGTATATTCATCAAAGCGCTCATTGACGATGACGGATTTGAGCTCAGCAACTTCAGATGTGCAGTTGAAGGGAATGGGGTTGACCTGCGCCACAACAATGCTTTGCGCGAAGAGATTGGTTGGCAACACTACGGACAGGCCAGTGACACAAAATAGGGGACCAAGTTTGATCATTGAACACCTGTACTTAAGAGCAAACTGATCCCCTCTAGCACAAATTTAAACAAACTAAAGCCTGACCTCAGGTGAGCTTAAGTCCCCCAAGCATCGTTCAGCGAAGATGCGCGGAAAGCAAAATGCTGAAAGCCTTTTTAATTAACCAGCATGGCTATGCCCGAGCTGCGGACCTGCCCCATCAGCATAGCTAAGGATAGCGGTGCCAGATTCCCAGCCAGATAGATCAACGCCGGAGGGGCAAGGGAATAGAGCGTATAATTGCCGCAGGCCCAAGGATATTCACACCTGCAAGGCACTTTGCGGCAAGGAGGAATGGAACAACAAGCCATCACCAAAATTTCAAAAAGGCATCTTGAACCCAAAGGCTTAACATTTGATAGTTGGCATTAATGGGTGAGCCGACCCAATCTCGTCTGGCCTGCTTTCTGGTGTAAAAGCCAGACGATAAGAGGCCGGTGTGAGGCGGGTCTTAGCCCAAAAGCCAATATCGTTTCCCGGCGACTTGTCGCATGGGGAGAATTAAGAAATCTGGAGGAGGATGACATGTCGAGTCGCTATGCCGAGGTTTACCAGTCCTGGCAAAAAGATCCGCAAGCCTTTTGGGCCGAGGCAGCGCGCGAAATCGACTGGATTCGCAAGCCGGTAAAGATTTTTGAGGAAAAAGCAGGTGTCTATGGCCGCTGGTTTCCTGATGCCACATGCAACACATGCTGGAATGCGCTGGATCGCCACGTTGAAGCTGGCCATGGTGATCGGCTGGCGGTGATTTATGACAGCCCTGTCACCCAGAGCAAATCCAAGCTCACTTATCGGCAGATGCGTGATGAAGTGGCGGTTTTAGCCGCAGTGCTGCGCGATCATGGCGTGACCAAAGGGGATCGCGTGATTGTTTATATGCCGATGATCCCTGAAGCTGTCATAGCCATGCTGGCCTGTGCGCGCATTGGCGCCATACATTCCGTAGTCTTTGGTGGCTTTGCCTCGAAAGAATTGGCCACGCGCATTGATGATGCAAAGCCCAAAATGGTTCTGACCGCCTCTTGCGGTATAGAGCCAGGCCGTGTGGTGCAGTATAAGCCGCTGCTTGATGATGCGATCAATCTCTCCTCGGCACCGCCGCAAAAAGTACTGCTGCTGCAACGCCCGCAAGCACAAGCCAATCTGATTGCCGGTCGAGATATGGATTGGGCACAAGAAATTGCAAATGCCAAAGCCGCGGGCAAAAAAGCCGATTGCGTTGAGCTCAATGCCACTGATCCTTTGTATATTCTTTATACATCAGGCACGACCGGCATTCCCAAGGGCGTGGTGCGCGATAATGGTGGACATATGGTCGCGCTGAAATGGACGATGACCAATCTCTACAATATCAAGCCGGGCGAAGTGTTCTGGACAGCTTCCGATACTGGCTGGGTCGTTGGGCATTCCTATATTTGCTATGGGCCTTTGCTGCAGGGCGCAACGACAGTGATCTATGAAGGCAAGCCAATTGGCACGCCTGATGCAGGCGCGTTCTGGCGCATGATTGCAGAGTATAAAGCTGTGGCCCTATTCACGGCACCTACAGCTTTCCGCGCGATCAAAAAAGAAGATCCGAACGCGGAATTGCTGAAAAAATATGACACATCCTCGTTGCGCACATTATTTTTGGCCGGCGAGCGGGCTGATCCCAATACGGTGCAATGGGCGGAAGATTGCCTGAAAGTGCCTGTCATTGACCATTGGTGGCAGACGGAGACTGGCTGGGGCATTGTCGGCAATCCTGTTGGCTTAGGCCTTCTGCCGATCAAGCATGGCTCTCCCACTGTGCCCATGCCCGGCTATGATGTGCGCATTGTCGATGAAGCCGCCCAGCCCATTGCCAATGGACATATGGGCTCGATCGTCATCAAACTGCCCTTGCCGCCAGGCAATCTGCCAACGCTCTGGCAGAATGATGCGCGCATGCGCGAGAGCTATCTCGATGAGTTCCCCGGTTATTACAAAACCGCTGATGCTGGCTATAAGGATGAGAACGGCTATCTCTATATTATGGGTCGCACAGATGACATCATCAATGTTGCGGGCCACCGCCTCTCGACCGGCGGCATGGAAGAAGTGCTGGCCTCTCATCCTGATGTGGCCGAATGCGCGGTGATTGGCATTAAGGATGATTTGAAAGGCGAAGCTCCCTGTGGCTTTGTGGTGCTGAAAGCTGGCACAACAAAAGCTCATGACAAGATCGAAAGCGAGATTGTGCAATTGGTGCGCGATAAGATTGGCCCCGTGGCTGCATTCAAATTAGCGATTACGATTGATCGACTGCCCAAGACAAGATCGGGCAAAATTTTGCGCGGCACGATGAAGAAAATCGCCGATCATGATGCCTGGACCATGCCGGCAACAATTGATGATCCAGCCATTCTCGATGAAATCGCCGCTGCACTCAAGCGTAAAGGCATATGAGGCCGCCTCATATGCTTAGCTTAAGAGGGCTCATATGAGGCCTGCCTTCAATGAGTCTGCGATCTTTAAAAATCAGCCGCGTTGAGATTGATCCTCATCGCGCAAGGCGCGGCGGAGAATTTTACCAACATTGGTTTTGGGTAGAATAGCGCGAAATTCAATCGACTTTGGCACCTTATAGGGAGCCAGACGCTCGCGGCAAAATTTGCTCAATTCATCTGCATCAATCGTTTGATCGCGGCGCACGACATAAGCGTAAACAGCTTCACCTGAATGCGGATCATTGCGACCAATAACGGCGGCTTCCAACACATGGGGATGCAGAGCCAGCACATCTTCCACTTCATTGGGGAAGACTTTTAGGCCAGAGACGGAGATCATATCCTTCAGGCGATCGACAATGCGAAATGTACCATCGGACAAGGCTATCCCCACATCGCCGGAGCGGAAAAATCCATCCTGCGTCATCACACGCGCTGTCTCATCGGGTCTTTGCCAATAGCCCGCCATGACCTGTGGACCTGAAATGCAGATTTCGCCCGGTTCCCCCATTGGCACGGGATTGCCATCAAGATCGCGGATCGAGAGAATAGTAGAGGGCACGGGATAACCAATCGTGCCGGTGCATTCGACGATGTCCAATCTATTGACGCTCGCCACAGGGCTTGTCTCTGACAAGCCATAGCCTTCAATGATTGGCTTGCCGCTCGTCTTCAGCCAACGCTCGGCAACAGATGTTTGCGTGGCCATGCCACCTGCAACACAGGCTTTGACTTGCGAGAAATCAACTTGTGCAATGCCGTCCTGATCGCACAGAAGATTATACAAAGTATTGACCAGCACAATCAGGGTGAAGCGCTGCGATTGAAGCACTTTGACAAGGCCGGGCAAATCGCGCGGATTGGCCACCAGCACTTGCTTGGCACCAATGCGCACCATGAACAAACAACAGGCTGTCAAAGCCAGCACATGATAGAGCGGCAGAGCGGTAAGCATGACATGCTCGATATGCGGATCAATCTGCGGCTCAAGCCAGGCGGCGCTTTGCGCCACATTGGCAGCAATATTACGATGAAGGAGCGTAGCTCCCTTCGAGACGCCTGTTGTGCCACCTGTATATTGCAAAAAGGCAATATCATCCGGTTGCACACCAGCGGGGCGATATTGATCTGCACGCGCCTTGCCATAAAAATCGGCAAAGCTCTGGCTTTCGCGCACATGATAGGCCGGCACAGCGCGTTTCACATAGGCGGAGACAAAATTGATGATCTTGCCTTTGAGCCCCAGAAAATCACCCGGACTACAGACAATCGTCTGCTCCAATGTTTTGAGCTCGGGGATTGCCTTTTCAACCGTATGAGCAAAATTCTCAAGGACGAAAAGCAGCTTTGCGCCGCTGTCATTGAGCTGATGAACGAGTTCGCGCGCTGTATATTGCGGATTGACATTCACAACCACGAGACCTGCGAGCAATATGCCAAATAGCACGGGCTCATAGACCATGACATTGGGCATCATGATTGCAACGCGATCGCCGCGCTGCAGATTCATTTTTTGCAAACCTGCCGCAATCTGATGCGCTGCCGCGCCCAGCTCGGCATAAGTCATTTGCTTGCCAAAACTCTCAAGCGCCGGACGCGAGCCAAAGCGCGAAAGCGCCTGTTCAAAAATATGAACGACAGTTGGCGAATGATCGGGGCTGATCTGGTGTGGGACACCAGATGGATAATGTGCAAGCCAAGGATGATTGCCCGTCATAGTGCCTCCCAGACATTTTCTGACTGCGACCATGCCAAAACAAGGCTGGTTGTGCAATCGGCAATGGAAGGCCGATCAATCCGAGGCGGATTAGTCCTTCATCTTGAGATCTTTGAGCTTGGCGAAGACCGAGTCGAGATCGAGCTCTTCGGAGCTGGGTTGTGGCTGCGTGCCTGGTGCAGCGGTGCCAAACACATCGACCTGGCTGACAGGCGCACGCGGTGCTGTTGTGATTTCGGCTGAAACCAATGTCTGGCCAGCATCGATTTCGCGCTGCGGGCGATCCTTATTAGCGCGATTGACCTCAAGATCTAGATTGATCTGCGAGCAAAGGCCCAAAGTCACCGGATCAAGGGGCGAGAGCGTTGCAGAATTCCAATGGGTGCGATCACGTATCGAAGCGATGGTTGATTTTGTTGTGCCGACCAGACGCATGATCTGCGCATCTTTCAATTCAGGATGGTTGCGCAGCAACCAGAGAATGGCATTGGGGCGATCCTGACGGCGGGACAAGGGTGTATAGCGCGGGCCGCCAAATTTCTTGATTTCGGGCACACGTACTTTTGAAACTGCCAGTGACAAGCGATAGGATTCATTGGCCTCGCCACGGGCGATTTCTTCCCGGGTCAGCTGATTGGAGGTGATGGGATCATGCCCTTTAATGCCCGCCGCGACTTCGCCATCGGCAATGCCCTTGACCTCAAGGGGATGCAATTTGCAGAAATCGGCAATCTGATCAAAGGTGAGTGAGGTGTTTTCCACCAGCCAGACAGCGGTCGCCTTGGGCATTAGCGGGGCATTGCTCATCTTCGGTCTCCAATTGGCTCACAGGCAATAGGGTTTGCTCACCGGGCGGGCACCCGGCTGAGGCAAAGCCTCAGTCTCATCAAGAATGACGGGAATGGCCAAAATATAAGACTTGCGACGACAAGACGCAATCAGAAACCTCCATTTTGACTATGATTTCTCAAATATTCCTGCTAATCTATAAAAGTGATTTGATATTCAGTCCGACGGATAACGTGACACGATTGAACAAACAGGGTCCTCGGCCACTTCGGTTTTTCAGTACTATTATACTGATTTATATAGTTTTTCTTAAAACTCTTTTAGCCCCGCTGCCGGCCAGTGCGGCCGCCCATTCGCCTATGAGCGAATTATGCCTGTCGCAAGGCTCATGATTGGCAGCGCCGATTGAGCCTGAGACCCCATTCTCCGACATATCATGTTGTGATGAAGCCTGCCTCACGAAATGCCTTGACCAGTTTGCCCCGATTAATTCCGGCTTCGAGTTCGCTTATGGACTTTTGCCTCCAGGTGCTGGGCTGACTCTTCAAAGAGATTGGCTCAATCTTCAACTTGTTTTTTGGCGATTGACCAAAGGCCCCGGAGCCCCACGGGCTCCCCCTGCAAGCCAGATCTGAGCCTGTTCAATCCAACCACCGCTAAACTCGCAGCGTGGCATTTCATTATGCCGATCGCAGTCGCATAGCGGTCACCTAATAAACTCATTTTGAAAGATCATCATGACACAGACGTTTGTCTTTTCGCGTCTTGGCGCAATTCTGGCTGCGTGCCTCTTGCTGCCCATTGGCGCTTTTGCCCACGCTACACTTGAAGTCAAGCAAGCCCAACGCAATGCAAGCTATAAAGCCATTATGCGCATTGGACATGGATGCGGAAGTAGTCCAACTCTCAAAGTGCGCATTCGAATCCCAGATGGCTATGTCAATGTAAAGCCTATGCCTAAAGCTGGATGGACGCTCGAGACAATCATCGGTCCCTATGCAAAAGCCTATGAGCTGGAGCACGCCAAGATCAGTGAGGGCGTCAAAGAAATCATCTGGACAGGTAAATTATTGGACTCGCATTATGACGAATTTATCATGAATGGCACAATTGCAGGTGATGTTGAAGTGGGCTCAACACTCTGGTTTCCAACCGTTCAGGAGTGCGAGAGCGGCTTCAATCGCTGGATCGAAATTCCTGCCGCGGGCAAGTCCTCTTCTGACTATAAAGAGCCTGCGCCAGGGGTTAAAATAACAGCTCCGGCACAATGAAATATTACGCTTTGCAGAGACAAAGCGTTGCTTTGCTGGCCCTGAGATTCACGGGGCCAGCTTTGAGTCTTGTCTTGATGATTGCCTTGTTGTTGAGCACACAATCGCCAGCTTTCTCCCATGCCAGTTTGATCGAAACGCGCCCGTCACAGGGAGCGGTTTTAAAGGCGCCCCCTGATCTCATCATTATGAGATTTAACGAAAGCATTGCACCTTTAGCGGTCAGCTTTGTGAATGCGAGGGGTGAGATCTTACAAGCACTTTCCATTGAGCCCAAAGAGCATGAGCTGCACATACAGCCACCCCCAGATCTGTCGAGGGGGACGACTTTGATGAATTATCGAATTGTCTCAGCCGATGGTCATCCCGTGAACGGCGTATTGATTTTCTCCATTGGCTCGCCCAGTGCGCCAAACCCTCAGATTGCCTCTGGTCTATCGCCTCTAACGACGACCATGATCTGGTTCACGCGTTGGTTTTTTCTTCTTGCGCTTTTCATTGGTCTTGGCGGGATGACAATGAGGGTTTGGCTATGGCCAGAGACCGAACAATTCCACATCGAGCAGAGGCTCAATCGTTGGTTGCCAGGTCTTGGCTTTATCGCGTGCTTGCTTTCAATTGGCTTGAATGGAATTGATGCAACGGGTGCCGATCTTGCCGCCCTTTTTACACCCGCGATCTGGGTGGAAGGATGGCATTTAACGAGCCGTTTAACATTCATTTTAGCAGCTTTGATCCTGATATTAGCCTTTGGCCTGACATTTTCCTGGGCACATTTGCTTTCAGCTGAATGGCGGCGATTTCTGATCGTCACATTTCTGGCTTTGGGGTCCTATTCGCTAACTTTAAGTGGCCATGCGAGCACCGCTATGCCCGATATAGTGACGCGGCCGGCTTTGTTTATTCATGTGATGGGCATGGCTGTATGGGCAGGCGCCTTACCAATTCTATATTGGCTAACAAATGAGAATGAGACACAATTAAGCCTTTATCTGCAGAGGTTTTCGTTAATTGCTTTGCCTTGTGTAAGCTTTGCATTGCTGGGTGGCCTGGTTTTAGCCGCCATCCAATTGGGCCAAACTGCCAATCTCTTCACAACAGATTACGGCCGAATCTTGCTTGCCAAAGTCATTTTGGTTCTTGTCTTGCTGGCTTTGGCTGGGTGGAATCGATTTATTCTCACGGCAGCTTTGCACCATACTCCAAAGACGGCAATCATAAGATTACGTCGATCTCTTCTGGCTGAAATCGTGCTGATGGGTTTTGTGATTGCTCTGGTCGGGCTATGGCGCTTCACTCCCCCGCCCCGTACACTCGAAGATGTAGCGAAGGAGCCGTTTCGCAGACATATTCATACAAGTATGGCCATGGTCGATCTTGAGATCGCCCCAAACCGCAAGGGACACTTAAAAGTAAGCCTCTATTTCCAAAAAGGGGATTTCACCCCCCTTTATCCGACCAGCGTAAAGCTATACCTCTCCAAGCCTCAGATTGGGATTGAGCCCATTGAAATCAATGCTGATCAACTGGTTGAAGGAAACTGGGAAACTGCCCTCTTTTTTATGCCACAGGCAGGAAACTGGCATATCAGGGTGGATGCTTTGATCGATGACTTTACTAAAATCATTCTGGAAGATGACATCAAAATCCAGAATTGATCGCCCTTCTTATTGACCCCTCGCGCCTTGATCACTAATCCATTTGAATAAGCGGGAGATCCGCTCCGCTTGAACAGGGGAAGACCATGAGCCGCCTCAAACTCAGCATTGCCACGACTGATTATGATCATTTTCGCGATTTCCGTTTCGGCCTTGTGCAGGCCGAGGGCATTGATCATGTCTGGCTGACCCATGGCCATCATGAAATCTTCGCCCGCCAGACCTTCAACCGGGAATGGGATGTGAGTGAATTGTCACTGGCGAAATTCTCCGCCCAGGTGACACGCGAGAATTCAGACATCATCGGCCTGCCGATCATTTGCTCGCGTCTGTTTCGCTTCAGCTCATTTTACGTAAACAAAAATGCTGGCATCAAGACTGTGCAGGATCTGAAGGGCAAGCGCATTGGCTCGCCCGAATGGGCGCATTCGGCTGCCGTTTATATGCGCGGATGGATGCATAATGAATGCGGCGTGAAATTGCAGGATGTGCATTGGTATCAGGCAGGCGCCAATGATCCGGGCCGCATCGAGAAAGTTGAGCTGAACCTGCCAGAGGGCGTCAAACTCACACGCGTCTCGGATAAATCCTTGAGCGAAATGCTGGCCTCTGGCGAGATTGATTGCGCCATCATTGCGCGCCCGCCCACCTGCTTCCTTAAGGGTGATCCCAATGTGGTGCGGCTCTATCCTGATTATCTCGAGATGGAAGAAGATTATTATAGCCGCACCAAGGTCTGGCCGATCATGCATATTATTGCGATGAAAAAGGCCATTCTGAATGACAATCCCTGGGTGGCGCGCAGCCTTGTCAATGCCTTCCAGGAATCCAAGCGTCGCAGCCTTGAGCGCCTGCTGGATCCTGCTGTCTCGCGTTATCCGCTGGCCTGGTTGCCGACCTATGCTCGCAAAATGCGCGATATGTTTGATGGCGATCCCTTCCCCTATGGCATTGAGGAAAACCGTCCGACATGGGAGCAAATGCTGCTTTACACTTATCAGCAAGGCATTGCCCATCGTCACGCAACGCCTGATGAATTATTCCCCAAGGGTGTGATGACTGAAATCATCGTGTGAGCCATTGGCCGCATCTGTCATGGAATGAGGAATGAGCTTGCCCTCATTCCTCAAATCCTGCCTCAGATCCTGCCTCAGATCCTGCGCGCTCGTATAAGCGCGCGCCCAAACCAAAATTAGTGATTGCCAATGACCCGCGCCAAAATCGGCCAGGCCCTGCCCCGCAAGGAAGATTGGCGACTGATCACAGGTCAGGGCCAATTCGCTGATGACATTCACCTGCCCGACGCGGCCTATGCTGCCTTTGTGCGCTCGCCCCATGCGCATGCCCTGATCCGCGCAATCGATAAAAGTCAGGCCAAGACCATGCCAGGCGTGTTGGCTGTGCTCTGCGCAGAAGATGCCAAAGCCGATGGCCTGCAATATATTCCACACGCAACGGGTGGCTCGAAGATTGGCTCCGACAGGCCGCTTTTATTTGCTGATGGTTCGGAGCGGCGCGTCACGCGACAATTTCCACTGCCCACAGATAAAGCCCGCTTTCCAGGCGAAGTGATAGCACTTGTCATTGCCAGCACCAGAGAAGAAGCCGAGGCTGCAGCTGAATTGGTGCACATTGATTATGAACCGCTGCCTGCCGTCTCACGCGCCATTGATGCGCTGACTGAGGGCGCGCCGCAAATCTGGGCGCATGTGGAGGGCAATCTGTGCCTTGATGCCCAATTGGGTGATGCAGCTGCCACACAGCTGGCTTTTGACAAGGCCGCGCATAGAGTGAAGCTGGTCACGCAGGTACAACGCGTCACTGGCGTGCATATGGAGCCACGCGCGTCAGCTGCCATTTGGGATGAAGAAAACCAGCATATCACCCTGCATGCCTCGCATGGCATTGGCGTGGTGCAAATGCGCAGCGAGATTGCCGCCGCGCTCAATATGCAGCCGGAGCATGTACGCGTGAGCGCGCCACATGATGTGGGCGGCAATTTTGGCACACGCAATGCCACCTATCCCGAATTTGTGCTGATTGCTTGGGCGGCGCGCAAACTCAAATGCAATGTGCGGCAAGTGACCACACGCACCGAAGCCTTTTTGAGTGATTATCAGGGGCGTGATCTCAATGTCACGATTGAGCTGGCGCTTGATCAGCGGGGACAATTTCTGGCCCTGCGCTCGTCCAATGTCAGCAATCTGGGTGCGCATACGGCCTCTTTTGTCGCCTTGAACAAGGGGCTGCAATTGATGAGCAGCGTTTATAATATTCCTGTTGCACATTTGCGCGGTCGTGCCGCGCTGACCAATACGCCTTCCACCATTCCCTATCGCAGCGCCGGGCGGCCCGAAGCAATTTATGCCATCGAGCGCCTGATTGATGTGGCGGCGCGCCAATGCGGGTTTGACCGTGTAGAACTCCGCCGACGCAATCTGATTGCGCCTGAAGCTATGCCCTACCGCAATCCTGCGGGCGTTGTTTATGATAATGGCGATTATCGCGCTGCAATGGAGCGCGCGCTGGAACTTAGCGATTGGCCGGGGTTTGAGGCACGGCGCGCACAGGCGCAGCAGAGGGGCAAATTGCGCGGCATTGGTGTTGCCAATTATGTCGAGACAACGAGCGGCGCACCGCGCGAGCGTGCCGAAATTCTCATCACACCCCATGGGCGGGTTGAAGTGATCATTGGCACACAGGCCTCCGGCCAGGGGCATGAAACAAGTTTCAGCATGTTGGTGAGCGATTGGCTGGGTGTAGATTTTGATGCGGTGGATGTGCGCTATGGCGATACGCAATTTGTTGTGGCAGGAGGCGGCTCGCATTCGGGACGCTCTATGCGCTTCGCCAGCCTTGTCATCCGACAAGCGAGCGATGATATTATCGCACGCGGCAAAGAGATTGCCGCACTGCTTTTGGAAGCGGCGCGTGAGGATATTCACTTTACACAGGGGCGCTTTTCCATCATCGGCACGGATCGCAGCATAAGCCTGTTCGAGATTGCCGCCTTTGCACAAACAGGCGATACAAACTTAAGGGAAGATTTGCGCGGCCCCTTCAAAGCGATCAGCGACAAGATCACGCCTGGCCTAGCCTTTCCCTTTGGAGCACAAGTCTGCGAGATTGAAATAGATCCGCAAACAGGCGAATGGCAGATCATCTCTTATGTGGCGATTGATGATGTGGGCATTGCCATCAATCCTCTAATTCTGCATGGCCAAACGCATGGCGGCATTGCACAGGGTGCGGGCCAGGCTTTGATGGAACAATGCGCCTATGAACAAACAAGCGGGCAAATGCTGTCGGCCTCATTCATGGATTATGCCATGCCAAGGGCATCAGATTTTCCAGCCTTCATCACACAATTGAGCGAAACGCCTGCCAATAGCCATCCGTTAGGGGTGCGCCCTGGCGGTGAAGGTGGCACGACGCCCGCGCTTGGCGTTTGTATGAATGCGATCATGGATGCGCTGCGCCCACTGGGTGTCGAGCATTTTGATATGCCTGCAACACCCTATCGAATCTGGACAGAAATTGAACGCGCCAAACAGCGCAATCGCAATTGAGGATATGACATGAACAAAAGCAATCTAGATCTCGACAGATTTCGTCTGCGTCGCTTCATTGAATCGCTCACAGCCAGCGATGAAGTCGATATTCATGATGAGCATTGCGAATTTGCTGATTTGGCCAGCATTATGCAAGCCAATCCCAAGGCTGTCTGGTTTCGCAATGTAGGCGCGGACAAACAGGAATTGGTTGGCAATGTGGTTGGCAGCCGCAGTCGCCTGGCGCTGGCCTTTGGTGTCGAGCCGCGACAGGTCGCGCTGGAAATGCAAAGACGGTTGCGGTTGAAGCCCGAAATCGTCGAATTAACGCAGCAAGAAGCTCCCATTCAACAAATCGTGATCACGGGCGATGATCTCGATCTGACCAAACTGCCCATTCATCTGCAACATGCAGCAGATGGTGCGCCCTATATGGCAGCTGTCTCTTATACACATCTGACGCTGCCGACGATACTCCCTTGTGTAGATCT
>OMIJ01000095.1 GCA_900299065.1 Hyphomicrobiales bacterium | reverse complement strand
GGCAGTTCGCCTGATCGTGTTGTTGTTGTTGTCGATGTTGAAGATCAGTCAACCGGCTCCTTCGGTATTTCGGGTGGCTATTCAACACTTGATGGCTTCATTGCGGAAGTCTCTGTCACAGAAACCAATTTCCTTGGTCGTGGCCAATATGCAAAAGCAGCGGCTACACTTGGGCAGCATTCGCGTGGCGTTGATCTGGCTTTCACAGAGCCTTATTTCCTCGACACCAGAATGTCGGCAGGTTTGAACCTGTTCTCGAAGCAATCAGACGCTTCGAAATATGCCTTCTATAAAAACTATCTGACAGGTGGCTCATTAACCTTGGGCATACCGCTGACCGATGAGGTTTCCTTCTCGCCGCGCTACACGGCCTATACTTCGAAGGTGACAATCCCGAACGACAAATATCAGCCCTATAATGACTGTACGACACCCGTGGTGGGCGTGACCCCCGGGACTGTCGGTTCGCCCTATCCTGATCCCTCGCGTCCGTCGCAATCGCCTTATACTTGCGTGACCAATGGTGAAGCCTCACTCGCCATTCAGGAAGTTCTGGGCACACGCTTTGCCTCTCTCGGCGGCTATGCCTTGAGCTACAATACTCTCGATAACATGCGCAATCCGACATCAGGCCTCTATGCTGAAATCCGTCAGGATATGGCGGGTCTTGGCGGCAATGCGCGCTTTATCCGCAGCTCTACGGATGTGCGTTATTATTACCCTCTCAGCGACGACATCGTCGGCTTTGTGAGAGGTCAGGCGGGTAATATGTTTGCCTATGGCGGCGACAAATTACGCCTGACGGATAATTTCAATCTTGGCCCCAATCTCGTGCGTGGTTTTGCTCCCGCTGGTATTGGCCCGCGTGATACATTCACCGGCGCTGGCCTTGGCGGCACGACCTATGCTGGCGCAAGTGTTGAAATTCAATTCCCCGTCTTTGGTCTACCCAGAGAATTGGGTCTCAAGGCAGCCTTGTTTGCTGATGCAGGTACTTTGTTCGGCTTCAAGGGCCGCACTAACTTTGGCAATCTGGCCTATCCAGCCTGCGGCCCGCAATATAACGGCAATGGCACACCCATTAGCGCAACCAATCCCAATGGCGGCTATGCCATTATGATGGGCTCTTGCTTGAACGTGGTGGATTCAAAGGCGCTGCGCTCTTCAGTGGGTGCCAGCATTTTGTGGTCTTCGCCTCTCGGTCCAATCCGCTTTGATTATGCCTTTGCTCTGTCCAAGGCCAAGAATCAGACCTTCGCTGATGGGACAGTCGGCGGTGGTGACGTGACGCAGGCCTTCCGCTTCTCCGGCGGCTCGACATTCTGATCGAATTGCATCAGGGCTGTTTGACAGCCCTGATCACCGGCTCTGCTGAGACGGTTTAACTTCATTGCGCCTGCCAGATGCGCTCAGCGGGCTAGGCGACTGGATGGTGCATGAGCGAACCTGTCTTCTTCAAGCCTGCTTGCCATCCCACCATAGCTGATCTGATCGCTTGGACGGGAGCTAAAGTTGCTGATGGCGCTGATCTGACCCGTATTGTGCTCAATGTTGTGCCCCTGGATGAGGGCCGTGACGGCGATCTGGTTTTTCTCGACAATCCCAAATATGCCGCAAGCCTTGCACAGACCAAAGCCACTGCCTGTTTTCTGGCCCAGCGCTACGCCGATCAATTACCAGCGGGCACGATCGCTCTGATCTCTCCCGAGCCCTATCGAGCGATTGGCATTGTCCTTCAGAAAATGTTTCCCGAAGCGGTGCGCCCAGGCTCTTTATTCGGCACCAATGGCGTGGCTCCTGGTGCCTTTGTGCATCCTGATGCGCGGCTGGAACCGGATGTGACTGTTGACCCTGGCGCCATTATTGGCCCGGGCGCTGAAATTGGCTCAGGCACTGTCATTGGCCCTTATTGTGTGATCGGACCAAATGTGCGCATCGGGCGCGAATGCAGCCTTGGCGCGGGAGCCACGATTACGCATGCGCTAATTGGTGATCGTGTGATCATTCATCCTGGCGTGAAGATCGGGCAAGATGGTTTTGGTTTTGCTATGAGCCCGCGCGGCCATTTGAAAATGCCACAGATTGGCCGCGTCATCATGCAGAATGATGTAGAAATCGGTGCCAATAGCACGATTGATCGTGGCGCCAATCGCGATACGGTGATTGGTGAAGGCACCAAGATCGATAATCTTGTTCAGATCGCGCATAATGTGATCATCGGGCGTCATTGTGTCATCGTCTCGCAAGTTGGCATTTCAGGCTCGACAGAAATTGCCGACTTTGTCGCAATTGGCGGACAGGCGGGTTTGACTGGTCATTTGCGCATCGGCATGGGCGCACAGATTGGCGCTCAATCAGGTGTAATGAATGACATTCCAGCAGGCGAGCGCTGGGGCGGATCTCCAGCTCGTCCTATGCGCGCGCATTTTCGAGCCGTGGCCGCATTGGATCGGCTCTCTGTTTCACCTGCCAGTGACAAAGCTGGCGAAAAAGCAAAAGAAGAATAGAGCCGCGCAACGCTCAATTACTTGAGTAGAGTTCTGCGTAGTTTAGGTGTTTCTGCGTAGTTTAGGTCTTGGAGGTTTCAGGAAAGGTCGATGGATCAATCAGTACCCACAAAAACTCTGGATCATGTCGCCATCCAGGATGTGCTCAAACTCCTGCCGCATCGCTATCCGTTTTTGCTTGTCGATCGTATCAAAGAGATTGATGGCGACAATAGCGCAATCGGCATCAAGAATGTGACATTCAACGAGCCACAATTTCAGGGCCATTTTCCTGAAACGCCCGTTATGCCGGGCGTATTGCTGATTGAAGGTATGGCGCAAACAGCTGGCGCAATTTGTGTGCATGCACTCAAGGCCCGCCGCCCCAAGCTGGTTTATTTCATGACTGTAGACAAGGCCAAATTCCGCAAGCCCGTTGTGCCGGGTGATCAGGTTGAGTTCCATATGAAGAAGCTCAATCAGCGCCGCAATATGTGGTGGTATAGCGGCAGAGCTATGGTGGATGGCCAGCTGGTTTGTGAGGCCGAACTCAGCGCTATGCTGGTGATGGATGAAGGATCAGGCGGATGAGCAATAGTCCTGCGACGTTCATCCATCCGCAGGCCTGTGTTGAAAGCGGCGCTCAATTGGGCGAAGGCGTTCACATCGGTCCCTTTTGTCATATAGGCGAACAGGTCGTTCTGGGCGCTGGCGTCAAGCTCCATTCTCATGTCGTCATTGCAGGTGATACGCAGATTGGCGACAAGACAAGGATCTTTCCTTTTGCCTCAATAGGCCATGAGCCACAGGATTTGAAATTCAAGGGTGAAAAATCAATCCTGCGCATTGGTGCCAATTGCACCATTCGTGAAGGCGTGACGATGAATCCAGGTACGGAGAGCGGCGGACTCATTACCAGTGTTGGAGATTCTTGCACTTTCCTCGCCAATTCCCATGTTGCCCATGATTGTCGCATGGGTAGTCATGTGATCTTGTCCAACAATGTGATGCTCGCAGGTCATACACGCATTGGCGATTATGTGATCCTGGGCGGCGGCGCAGCTGTGCACCAATTCGTGCGCATTGGCGCGCATGCTTTCATTGGCGGACTGGCGGGCATTGAGAATGATGTCATCCCCTATGGCATGGCGCTGGGTAATCGCGCGGCGCTAGCCGGGCTTAATCTGGTTGGCTTGAAGCGGCGCGGTTTCACGCGTGAGGCGATCCATGATTTGCGTCGTGCCTATCGCCTATTATTTGCAGCAGAAGGCACATTGAAAGAGCGTGTCGAAGATGTTGCCGGTGAATTTGCAACTCATCCGCAAGTGCATGAGATTCTCGACTTCATCCGCGATGGCGGTGATCGCTCCTTGTGTGTTCCTCGTGATGTGAAGGACAGTGCCGCGTGAATGATCCGGCGCAGACCAAGCGCTCATCCTCTGTCGCGCCGCTTATCTTTCTGTTAGCAGGCGAAACGTCAGGCGATCATTTGGGCGCTGGTCTGATGCAGGCTTTGCATCATGCGCGCCCGCAAATCCGCTTCAGCGGCGTGGGTGGCCCGTTGATGCAGGCTACAGGTTTGCAGTCCCTCTATCCTATATCGGATCTGGCGGTCATGGGCATAATGCCAGTGATCGCGCGTCTGCCGCTTTTGCTGCGCCGTCTGGATGAAACAATTGCGGCCATCATTGCACAACGCCCCGATTGTCTGGTGATCATCGATAGCCCAGATTTCACCCATCGTGTTGCAAAGAAAGTGCGCAAGCATTTTCCCGATCTGCCAATCATTGATTATGTCAGCCCCTCAGTCTGGGCCTGGCGACCGGGCAGGGCGCGTAAAATGCGCGCTTATATTGATCATGTTTTAGCAGTTCTTCCCTTTGAGCCAGATGCACATCGCCGCTTGTCGGGGCCTGATTGCACTTATGTTGGCCATCCGCTGATTGAAAAGCTCAATGTGATGACGCCATCTTTAGCTGAGCAAGCCAGGCGGAGTTCAGCGCCGCCGCTCGTTCTGGTTCTGCCAGGGTCGCGGCGTTCCGAGATCGACAGATTAATGGCAGATTTTGGCGCTGCGATTGATCAATTGGCGCAAATGCATGGGCCTATTGAAGTGCGCCTGCCAGCAGTTGCGCATTTGGCGGATAAAATAAAAAAGGCCGCAGAATTATGGCGCATCAAACCCGAGATTGTTTTGGGGGAAGAGGCCAAATGGGCTGCCTTTCGATCTGCACGCATAGCACTGGCCGCATCAGGTACAGTGACACTCGAATTAGCTATGGCCAATGTGCCAATGGTCGTTGCCTATAAATATTCTCAGCTTGAAGGCTTGCTGCGCCCTTTCGTCAAAGTGTCGTCCATCGTGCTGCCAAATCTGGTTTTAGGACGCAATGCCATTCCGGAATTTTTGCAAGATGAGTGCACGCCTCATTCACTTGCAAATGCGCTGGCAGAATTGTTAACTGAGGGCGCCAAACGCCGGGCACAAACACAGGCTCTGATCGATGTCCGCAGCCTCATGGCTCTGCCCGATCAGCAAAACCCCAGCATGCAAGCCGCAGCGCTTGTGTTGCAGGCTCTTACTCAGGACTGAATAATTATTTGCTGCGCATGCGCTGGGGATTAGGATTGAATCTCTCAAAGGCTTTCGTTCCAAAGGCGATCACAAGCCCTGCAAACAAAACCCACCAGCCGGGTCTAATGTCGTGCGGGAAATCGAGATTGGCCCAGAGAATGGATTCAGCATGCACGCCTGTGCCCCATTTATAATAGGCGGCCTCAAGCAAAAGAGTTGCAACACCGCAGATCGGAGCGAGAATAAGCAGGTGAGACAGGCGCGCTTCCCCTGTTGCGCGGCGAAGGCCACGATAGAGGAATAGATAGAGCAAGAGCCCGGCAATGATCGCCGCCTCGTCGCCATCCGCACGCACCTCGAGCAGAAAATGCACAAGGCTTAAAATAGCAGCTGGATAGACAATCCAATGCAGACGGCGCCAGCCATTCGTGCCCAGAGTGTGAATGGACCAATCATTTGAAGTTAGGCCCAACACGAGCATGAGTGCGAGCGCGACATAACCTGTTGTCAGATAAAGCGCCGTGAGCATGCCATCAATGATCAGCGGCCAGTCCCAATCCTGACTGACGAAATAAAACAGAAGATGGATGAGCCCGTAGATCAGCGCAGCAATGCCCAGCATGCGGCGCACTAATATTAGCCGATTGAGCCGCAGCAGGCGTCGCAAGGGCGAGACCGCCAGCACAGCCACCATCAGGCGCATCGACCAATCGCCACTTTGCTTGATGATATAATTGACGGGATTGGCGGGAATATCGGCCCAGATTTCAAAGGCCCAATACAGGGCTGGAGCACAGACAATCAGAAAGGTCAGCAATTTGATCTGCGAGAGCCGACCCGAGCGCTCACTCCAGGGCATATAATGTGCCCATTGGCCGGGGCTCGTTCTGCCCTTGTCCGCAATATCCAGCATTATCCTACCTGTTTCATTCTTCGAGCTTGAGTTTGGGCTTTTTTACAGAAAAAAGCCTGTTCGTCGAGACTCCTATTCGACTTTTCGTCGGTCCTCGACCATGCTATCGCGGCAGCAGAGAATTTGTCGCATCCGCGTTGGGGTTTTTATGACCAATAAGCTCGATCAGCTCAAAACCATGACTACAATTGTCGCCGATACAGGTGATATGGTCTCCATCCGCGCTTTCCAACCCACGGATTGTACGACGAATCCCACTTTGATCCTGAAAGCCGCGCAAATGCCGGCCTATGCCCATATTGTCAATGAGGCGATTGGCTGGGGCAAGTCCAATAAAGCGTCCATTGGCCTTATTACGGATCGATTGGCGGTGAACTTTGGCAGTGAATTAGCCAAAATCGTCCCCGGCAGAGTCTCGACCGAGGTGGATGCGGATCTGTCCTTTGATGTGGAGGCCATGGTCACCAAAGCCCGCGCTCTGATTGCCGATTATGCCCAGCGCGGAGTCGGGCGGGATCGCGTGCTGATCAAGCTCGCTTCGACCTGGGAAGGTATTCGGGCAGCCGAAATTC
>OMIJ01000094.1 GCA_900299065.1 Hyphomicrobiales bacterium | reverse complement strand
GGATCCGGCGGATGACACCGGCGTACGTCTGTCTGCCGGGCAGCTCGATCTGCGTTTCACAAAAGATGCCTCAGCTGATACCTCGTGGTACGCACTCGGCGCTCGCGGCACGGCATCGCTGGTCGGCATTAATGACCTGACGCTCAAGGGCGCGGAATCGAATCTCGGCTGTCAATGATCGCGTTTGCCGTGAAGCGGCATTTGTGTCTGACTGTGAGGGATCGGGCTTGAGATCGCGCTGACCAAGTTCACCCATGCTTGGTGTCGAGGCATTGGGCTGCAACCCTTTATCGCTGTAGTGAGGGTCTGCAAGGGTCACTTGAATGGATCCGTTCATTTGATCAAGCGTATGGATCAACTCTTCGGATAAACCGCTTTTGGCAGATGCAGGAAGCGAATGCGTTTGATGCGGATTGACTATCTCCACCGATTTGGTTGCTAGTTTCTCAATCGGTACAGCATTCATCTGCACTGCCTTTATCTCCTGCGGGGCTTGTAGAATTGAGGCCGCTGTATGCGTTTCAGAGTGTTGCTCAGAGGAGGAATTGGGGAGAATGTTTGGGTTCACAAAAGAACGGTTTGCAACTGGTGAAAGCTGCTGACGTGTGGCGCTTTGTTGCAGATCAGCCTGCAGGATAGGCATCTGGCTTAGGCGTTCCGAGCTCGGGGCCAAAATATTACGCTGTTGGCTTTGCGCAAGCAGGATTTGTGCTTTGATAAGGGCTTGCTGATTAAGCCAGGGACTTGCACTGGATTGATCCCTTTGGCCCTGTGGCGCAGCATGATCAATAAAACTGTGTGACGCAGCACTGGGCTGCAAAAGCAAGATAGATCCGATATTGAGCCCCGTCACATCCTGCGCTGGCGCTGTTTGGGCAACATCAGCAGCTTTGTCTTCAGACAGCTTTTCGTGAATAGTCTCTCTCGACTGAGCCACAATGATTTGCGCCTCTGTATCAGAACTTTCTGACAGATCGGATTTTTTATCATCTGTCTGATTAGAGCTATGAGTGACTAAGGGAATAGTCTTATCCTCCGGCTCTGTTCCAGTGTTGGAAGATTGATCGAGCCCTGTTTGCTCTTCGGATGGGCTGGCAACCGCCTTGACCAGAAAAACACTGATGCACACCGAATGAGCCTCATCAAGGGGATCGATATTTGAGGGGATATTTGACGATTGAGAATTCTTCTCCTCAATCTTATCGCCCTCAATTGTCCTTGAGGCTTGAACTAAAGATTCGGGTCCAACCAAGAGGGAAATAGCAGAATCTATGGATTCCTTCTGCGCAAACTTCTTTGTCGATGAAGATGAATCGATTTGTGTAAATAAGGCAGATTCATCTTGCCCCAAGTCTTTCGATAAATCCGTCTTTGAAGCCGGCGCATCAAGCGCAGGTTGAGCTGCTTCCATATATTCTGAGAGTTCTTGTGCGCTTTGATTAGAGGTTGTTGAGCTTTGTGCGATGATCTCGATTCGATAGAGCGGGGAATTTTCATTTAAACTATGAAACACAATGGTTTTAGGTAATTCTGGAACACCTTCCATTTGGTTTGGTTGAACAGCCAGAATTTCAGCTTTCAAAGAAATGAGATTGTGCTCATCGCTCACACAATCGTCAGTCTGTTTCATAGGGTCGCGAATCTGCACTTCGCAGCTATTATCCTGAGGGTTGAAAATAATAGATTTGAGGTCGAGCGCTTTAAGGAGATCCCTCGAGTCGGTTGCAGAAATTGTCGCATTGGTCTGCGCTTCGCTCTGGGCCCCAGGCATGATTTGCAGCATCAGGCGTTGATCACTGATCTCATCGCCAGCGGAAATTTGAGTTTGACCAAGCTTTATCAGATTGGCCTTCAAATTTTCTCCAATCAGCACCATAGCGCTATTGGCAAGGGCAGGGGGGAGAGCGGATTCTACTTTTGCCTGATTTTGCAGAGCGGGATTCAAATTATCCAGATCCTGCAAAGTATCCAGTTCTTGAGACTGCCCGGCCTGATTTTTGAGATCTTGCGTTTGAGCCATGACAAGATCAGCCAATCCTATTTGGGAATTGGCTTCAGGAATTTTCGCAGTCACAGTCAGATTGATCGTTGTTCCCAATTGCGCCAGTAATACGTCAGTGTCTGAGTCTGATGTCGTTTGTGTGTTTGAATTCGCATCGCTGTTCGAGCTTGCCGATGCATCGCTGATTGCTTGCGGGTTGGCGTCGCTCATCGCTTGTGTGAACGCTATCAGATCGGAATTTGAGGCAGGCGCTTGAGTGCCAATATCAGCGGCAAGCCTATCAGATCCCGAAGATGGCAGCGGGAGAAGCACTGACGACACGTGAAGCATCCTTCTGAAAATAAGCAATAAACGACTAGTTTCAGGTTAGGATAGCAATTATTGTGCCATTAGCTTCTGCGAGCGGGCATCAATCTCTCTCGCAGCTCGTCCCGCGTCTGTATCTCTATCTTTTTGATTTCTATAACTTTTTCATCTAGGTTCTCAATACGCTTCGACTTCTCCGCAATCACCTGATTCAGGCGTTGGCGCTCGACCAACAAAAGATCGCGCTTTTGGGTGTCAATTGTCTGACGCTCGTTTAGTCGAGAAATGATCAAAGTGGTGTCGCGATATTCGCTGATCAATAATTCAGGCTGACGCAGGGCCAGTCGATAACCTTCAGCCAGATCGACAATCTGTTCGGCCCGTTTTTCGATTTTCTGGATTTCGTCATTGATCCTGTTTAATTCGCGCTGATAGGCGCGCATGGCCACCTGATGCTTGATGGCCATGATTTTGATTGGCCGAGCCTTGCTGGTCATGGAATGAGGGCTTGCAATTTAGCTTCGCTCTCAACAAGGCCAGAACGGTCCATCATGCCTTGTTGAATATAAGCCACCAATTGCGGATAGATTTGGAAGGCCATATCAAGTTCGGGATCTTGTCCCGTTTGATAACCACCCAGCAACATCAGATCGCGGTTTTGCTCCCACAGACTGAGATAGCGACGGAATTTGCGCGCCCGCATCATATGGGCAGGTGAAACGCAATCAGTCATCGTGCGACTGATGGAGGCGTTAATATCAATAGCAGGGAATATGCCTTGTTCGGCCTGTTTGCGCGAGAGGACAACATGGCCATCCAGAATAGCACGAGACGTATCAACGATAGGATCATTAGTTGTGTCATCACCATCGGCAAGAATAGTGTAAATGCCAGTAATGCTGCCGCCCGTGTCGCCATCATGGCCGGCGCGCTCCAGCACAGAGCCTAAAAGCGATAAAACTGAGGGCGGATAGCCCTTGGTGGTGGGATGTTCACCCAATGCAAGACCAAGTTCACGCTGCGCATGGGCAACACGTGTCAAGGAGTCTACCATCAGCAAAACGCTTTTGCCGCGGGAACGGAAATATTCCGCATAGGCTGTTGCACGATGCAGACCGCGCAAACGTAACACTGGCGATTGATCAGCCGGAACGGCAACCACTATAGTATTGGCGAAAGAGGGGGCTGAGGATAATTCTTCGACAAAGCCCGCGACTTCACGTCCACGCTCACCAATCAAAGCGATAACGACGATTTCAGCTTCGGTAAAGCGTGCCATGCTCGACAGCAAGGATGATTTACCAACGCCGCTGCCTGCAATAATTCCGATTTTTTGGCCGCGACCTACTGTGAGCAAGCCATTCATCGCCCGCACACCCACATCAAGAGATTCGCGAATAGGCCTGCGGCGCAGGGGATTGACGCGCTCACCGCGCAGCGGCCAGACAGAGGTCAGTTGCGGTGTGGGTTGCCCATCAAGCACGTGACCAGCGCCATCCAGAACGCGCCCCAGCAAAGTATCTCCTACCGGCACAAGATCGGCGCGATCCTTCGTCTCCACGCGAGCGCCAGCCAGCAAGGGCGCATTGCCAGACGTCAGCACCATCACAGTATAATTATCAAGAAAGCCGATGACTTCCGCATCCGCCCATCCGCCATCCTCGCGCGCTATGCGGCATTGGCTACCTACGGAAGCAGGAAAGGAACTGGCATGGACAATCTGGCCATCAAAGCGACGCACGCGCCCGGCTGCATTTGACACGCGTGTGCCATTGATCTGGCGTAATCTATGCTCAAGCACAGAGGCAGCATCAAGCATGCTGTTCACCCTGATCAATCAGGCGAGGCAGATCTTCGAATTCAAGATCACGTGACTCAAGGCGATAGGCACCCAGAGGCAGCGTCTCGTCCTCGACAATGTCAATATTGGCCATGATGCGTTCAGATTTTAACGCGACCTCAAGTACACGCATATCATGCGGATTGAGGAACAGTATAAAATTCGAGCTTGCTTTAGTAAACATTTCGGCTGAAGCCTTGATACGATCGACAAAGGCTTGCGGAATTTCAGCAAAAACGGCGCCAAACAAATCCTGCGCAATGCGTCTGACATGATGGGCAAGAATATCGGCATTGCGCTCAAGCGCATCACTTGCCTGCATGGTAAATTCATTGGCAATATTTTGCAAAACAAGCTTGGCATCGCCAAACTCACGTCGTGCAGCTTCCAGGCCCTGTTGATAGCCAAGGGCCCGACCATCTTCTTTGGCCTTTTCAATTGCGGCAATCACTTCGGCAGGCGAAATCTGCTCTTCCACTTCCGGCGGTGGTGGAGGCGGTGCGGGGGGCAGAGCAGCCTGCTCGGTCTGTGCATGAGGCGCGTGGTCCTGCACCTCGCCACCAACATCTGTTGGCCCTTCAGACCCGTCATTTTGTGAAGATGCATCAGCCGTCTCACTCGCCTCGGCGGGCGCAGCCTGCGGCGCAGCTTTGGGCTTGAAGGATTCAATGGGCTTGAAAGAACTTTTACCCCATGGCTTGAATTGCGCCTCGGGATCTGGCGCATAACGCTGCTCAGCCTGAAAGTCTCCACCTTGTTTGACGAAATTGGAGACTTCCGACAGAGAAAGTTTGCGCTCAAGCACCTCAGACATAATCGTCTCCGCGGCCCGCTAGCACCATCGTTCCGGCATCCGACAGACGACGGGCAACGGCAATGATACGCTTCTGGGCTTCCTGAACTTCGGTCACGCGCATCGGACCTTTCGATTCCATTTCATCGACAATGGCTGATGCAGCGCGTGCCGACATACAACCAAGAATCTTGTCGCGCAGGCGCTGATCGGCGCCTTTGAGCGCGACCGCCAGATCGGCTGGTTCGATATTGCGCAACAAAACGCCCAGATTCTTGTCGTCGACGGCAATCAGGTTTTCGAACATGAACATGTTCTCCTGAATATTCGTCATCAAATCCTTGTCGAGCTTTAGCAGGCCCTTCATGATGCGCGATTCTGTCGCTGATTGTGTGAAGTTCATAATCTTGGCAGCCGCCTTCACGCCGCCAATCTTGGACGCACGCAAGGATGTATTGGCCTGGAACTGCATCTGCATGACGCGTTCCAATTGCTGGATAGCTTCGGGCTGCACAGAATCGAGAGTCGCAACACGATGCATGACCTCATGTTGTAGATCTTCTGGCAGAAGCACCAGAACGTCGGCCGCAACGGCATAATCGAGATGGGCAATGATCAGACCGATAATCTGCGGATGTTCCCCCTCGATCATTTCAGCAATTGATCGTGCATCCATCCATTGGAGGATTTCAATATTCTTGGCCGTTTCAGCCGGAGTGATACGCGTGAGAACAGATCCGGCCTTATCTTCACCCAAAGCTTTAACAAGCATGCGGCGGATATAAGTATCAGCTCCCAGACCAATCGAAGTCTGCGCCTTGATGATAGAGAGAAACTCATCAAGCACAGCATTGACGGTTTCCTGATCGACATCTGCCACCGAATACATGGCGCTGCCTAATTGCTGCACTTCACGTGGCGAGAGATTTTTGAGAATCTCCGAAGCCTCATCTTCACCCAGCAACAACATCAGAATGGCGCATTTCTGCGTGCCATTGAGAAGCCGAACTGGTTCTTCGGCTTCAACGGGAGCGGCGGTGGCGGGAACTGGATCAGCCATTAGACTTCTTCCTCACACTCAGGCGAGATCGCGTTGGATGAATTGCTTGAGCACGGCGGTCACACGGGCCGCATCATCACCCACGAGCATACGGATCAAGGTCACTTTGTCATCATAAGTATTTGCGGTGTCAAGCAGCTCAGCCGAAATGGCGGCCTTCTTGGGCTTGAGGCGTGCCTTGATCTCTTCAAGGCTTTCACCTTCACGCACCTCGATGGACTCACCTTCACCCACCACAGGCTGATCCATGGCAATGGACGAGGCCATTGAGCGATCGAGCAGGCGGTTGAGGAAGGGCCGCAAGGCACCCATGACCACAATACCGAGGATCAGAACGATGACCAATTGCTTGATCGCATCTTCAAGCCAGGGCGCATCATACCAGGTGCGTGTGTCGAACTTTTGTTCATCGGCAAAGGTCGAGGAGACGAGCGTCACTTTATCACCACGCTCTGCCACAAATCCAATAGCTTCCTGCATAAGCTGGGTCAGACGCTCGCGCTCGGCATCGGACATGGGCTTTTCAATCGTCTGGCCGTTCTCATCGACAGTTTTGCCTGAGCGAACACTGACGGCAAGCGTCAGGCGCTTGATATCGCCACTGGCAATTTTGGTCGATTTGACCTCGCGGCTGACTTCATAATTCTTGATGGTTGAGCTCGATCTGCTTTTGGCCGCATCGCCTCCCGCCGCATCACCAGGAGGTGTGGCGGTCAAGCCTGCTGTATTGGGCGGCTGATTTGCTGTGGCACCAGGCACGCCCCGCGCCTTGCCATCGGTCGATTCCTGCACGGTCTCTTGCTGAGAGCGCATGGCATTCATTTTGGGATCATAGGTTTCATTGGTCTGTTCTGTGCGCGTGAAATCAATGTCGGCATTGATTTCTGCATTGAAATTGCCAATACCAATAATCGGGGTCAAAAGATTGGAGACGCGCTCACGCAAAATCTTTTCGACTCGCGCTTTATATTCGAGCTGCTGGGTTGACATGGCAAAATCTGCATCGCGATGTGGATTGGTCAGCAGGGTTCCGAATTGATCGACCACAGTGACATTATCCACGGGCAGATAAGGCACGCTGGAGCTTACCAAATGGGTGATTGCATTCACCTGACCGCTGGAGAGCGAACGCCCAGAGGCGAGCTTGACGAAGACGGAGGCTGTGGGGGGTGATTGGTCGCGCACAAAAGCTGAACGCTCTGGCAGAGCAAGATGCACACGCACGCCTTCAATGTCACGAATTTCCATAATGGAGCGCGACAATTCATTTTCCTGAACTTGTTTCAGCTTAATCTGTTCAACTGCGCGGCTGGCGCCCATGGGCAATTGCGTGAGCATGGCATAGCCGGTCTGTGCTGTCTTGGGCAGGCCAGCAGCAGCAAGTAGCATTTTGGCGCGATAGAGATCGGTACGCCCGACCATTACCTGGCCGGTTGATTGATCGAGCTTTGCTTTGATGTTTTGCGCTTCAAGCGTCTGCATCACAACTGCCTTATCCTCTTCGCCCAGGCTCGGGAATAATTGGACAAGCGCAGGCTCGCGCAGCAGGAACATGCTCAGCAAACCGATCAAAATGACCAGAGTGACAGCAATGGCGGGCAGGGCGCGCACCATGGCAGGCTGGCGCAAGAAGTTATGCGCAAAGGCATAGCCCTGCCAGAGTTTCTCACCCAGCGGGCCCAGTGCAGTTGGTGGGGTTAGGACAACGGGATTGGTGTCGGCCACGAGAGGAATACTCCGGATTGAAGAAGGGCGCTAAACAGAGGCTAATCTGCCAACGGCCATTAAACAGGCATGGAAACGATATCTTTATAGGCGCTCAGCAATTTATTACGCACCTGCAAGGTCGCTTCAAAAGCAAGGGATGACTTTTCACGCGCCATCATCACTTTCACGACATCCACCTCATTGCCGGCTTCAAAATCATTGGCGAGTTTCGTCGCTTCATTTTGAGCTTGCGAGACCTGTTGCAAGGCCTGTTTAAGGTGGTCAGAAAAATCGCTCTGGCCTGAGGGATTCTGTTTTAATTTGCTCGCGGCATTGGCAAGGATGTCACGTGTCAATCCGACATTTGAGATCACAGTCATGAGAGATCCTTTCAAACAGCTAATTGCAGGGGACGGGCAGGCAAGATGTGCGGTGTGACGAAATCTTCCATTTCGATCATCAAATGATCGCTGGTAATCGTTTCGCCACTCGAGAGAACCAAAGCGCGTTGCAATACGTTTTCCAATTCGCGAACATTTCCCGGCCATTGATAGGCTTCGAGCTTTTCAATCGCATCAATGCTGATGTCAGGCATTTTGGCAAAACCGCCGGCATGCTTGCTCAACAATGAAATGGCGATAGGCAAAATATCGCCCGGGCGCTCGCTCAAGCTGCGCGTGGTGAGAGGAAACACATTCAGGCGATAATAAAGATCTTCGCGGAAGCGACCGGCTTTCACCTCATCCATCATCAAACGATTGGAAGTTGCGATGACACGCACATCAACCGGCATGGATTTGGCAGCGCCCAGCGGCGTGACTTCTTTTTCCTGCAACACACGCAGCAATTTGGCCTGCAAAGGTAGGGCCATTTCAGACACTTCATCAAGCAGCAAAGTGCCGCCATCAGCCGCGCGGAAAATACCTTTATTGGGATGATGCGCCCCTGTGAAAGCGCCGCGCTCATAACCAAAGAGCAGAGCTTCGAGCATAGTATCAGGCACTGCGGCGCAATTGAGTGCGATAAAGGGCGCCGCCTTGCGCGGCGAATTGGCATGGATGAATTTGGAAATCACTTCCTTGCCTGAGCCAGTAGGGCCAACCAGCAGAACTGTGACTTCGCTGGCTGCAACCTTGCTGGCTAAACGCAGCAAATTGTAAGTGGCCGGATCACCCACAGCTGTATCTTGATCAGGATCAAAAAAACGGGAGACGAGTTCGGTCGTGAAGCGCCAATCGCCCTGTTTGG
>OMIJ01000093.1 GCA_900299065.1 Hyphomicrobiales bacterium | reverse complement strand
GCGCGCGGATCGCCCGAGGCAAGGCCGACATCGGCATCAATCACGCCAACCAGAGTCATCAATGGAAAATTATGGCCCTTGGCGACCAATTGCGTGCCAATGACGATCTGCACCTCGCCTTTGGCGATTTCCTCAAACTCTTGTCGCAAGCGCTGCATGCCGCCGGGCATATCGGATGACAGGACGAGACAACGCGCCTGTGGAAACAAGGCAGCGACTTCATCGGCTAGACGCTCCACACCCGGCCCGCACGCAATCAATGAATCAGTCGCCGCACATTCAGGACAGGCATCGGGGCGCTTTTCCACATGGCCACAATGGTGACACACAAGCGCACGCCGAAAGCGATGTTCAACGAGCCAAGCCGTACATTGCGGACATTGAAATCTGTGTCCGCAAGAGCGACACAGGGTCAAGGGCGCATAGCCGCGCCTGTTCAAATAGAGCAGAGCCTGTTCGCCGCGCTCAATGGTGTGCTGAATGGCTGCGACAAGGGCTGGTGAAATCCATTGCCCACGCGGCGCTGATTGTGTGCGCAGATCAATCGCCTTCAGATCAGGCAGAATGCGCCCGCCATAACGCGCATCCAGATGCAGATGATGATAGCGCCCCTGCTCGGCATTGACGCGCGTTTCAATCGATGGCGTTGCCGAAGCAAGAATAACACAGGCCTGTTCAATGCGCCCGCGCACAACAGCCATGTCGCGTGCGTTATAGGTCACACCATCTTCCTGCTTATAGGCACTCTCATGTTCTTCATCGACAATGATCAGGCCCAGATCAGCAAAGGGCAGAAACAAAGCCGATCTCGCACCCGCCACCACTTGCACATCGCCATAGGCAATGGCTGACCATAGACGCGCACGTTTGCGCGGATTGACACCTGAATGCCATTCCGCCGGACGCACACCAAAGCGCTGGGCAAAGCGATCAAGAAATTGCGCCGTCAAGGCAATCTCAGGCATCAGAATGAGCACTTGACGCTTGGCTCTGATCGCCTCTGCAACGGCCTCGAAATAAACTTCTGTCTTGCCAGATCCGGTGACGCCTTCAAGCAAAGTGACAGAAAAATTTTGAGCCCTGACATGATCGCATAAATTTTGAGCTGCCTGCATTTGTGCTGGCTCAAGCGCCATTTGCGCAAAATCGGGATTAGGCGGCAAAGCCAAAGCCTCTTGTGGCAAAGCCTGAACATGCAATGCGCCTTCATCAATCAGCCCATCAATCACACTGACTGAACAGCCCGCTGCTTCCATCAGCGCCGATTTGGCAAATAATAATCCACCCTCGGCGGCCTCAAGAATCCGCTGGCGCGCCGGTGTCATGCGTTGCGGCTTTACACCTGTCAGCCGCACACCAAGGCGCACCACTTCAGGCCCGGCATGATCGGGCGCTCGCACTCCCATGCGCAGCACCATTCCACGCGGCGCCAAAGTCCAGCGCGCCACCCAATCGATGAAATCGCGCAAACCGTGCTGAAGCGGAGGCAGATCAACTTTGGCTATGATGGATTTGAGATTGCCAGCAGCCCCATTTGCTGCAATCTCCCACACTACACCTTGCGCCTCACGTGCGCCCAGCGGCACTTTGACAAAATCACCTGGCTGCACAACGAGCGAGGAAGGAATCCGATAAGAATAGGCAATGTCCACCGCCACAGGCACGAGCACATGCGCAATGCCATTGGCCTTACGAGCCTGTGGCTCTCCCGTGTCTGGTAAAAGATCCTGCTCTTGCATGCCTTCGACATAGCCCAAAGCAGACCGAGTTGAAAGCTAGCAAAGCACAAACAACAAGGCAATCAAACATGAGCGAACATGAAACACTCAGCGCTGCCAGCAGGGCAGCGCTGAAAGGAAAGGGCGCGAAGACCTATTTTTGCTCGGCGTCAGACAGCACCTGAATAATCTTCTTGCGTTGCTCAGGCGTCAGATCCGTGATCGTACTCAAAGTGGCTTTACGAGTCTTATCCGCATCAATGAAATCAATATAACGCTGCGTTTTCTCCCCCTCGGCCACCAAAACAGGATCGGTGAGCGCTTTACGCACTGCCTCCTGCATATAGGCCAGACGGGCTGGCGGCAGGCCGGGAGTTGTAATCAGAATGCGGCCCAGATTTTCGATCGTCGCGCGATAATCAAACAACCAGGTCTGCTCTGCATCAAGTTTCACCGATTCAAAAATAGTCGGCAAGTTTGGGAAAAACCGCGATTTATCGCGGCCCATGGTCGCAATGGGGCGATTCTGTCCGGCCTTCACATAATTATTGGCGGATGTATCGGAGACATAAATGGCATCCATCTCACCTTTCGAAACCGCCAGCGCCGCATCATTGCTGCCAGGATAGCCCAACACAATTTTGCAATTGAGTTTGAGTGCTGCGCAGGTGAAAGCTGCTCCATCCGACAATCCATCCATCGGACCACCACCCGACCACATCATGCGATTGGAAACTGAGGCAAGAGCATCAGCCGGTGTTTTGATCGAAGATGTCGGACCAACAAGCCAGATCCAGGGCGAGGCACTCACCGTGCCCAAATGACCAAATTTGGCAAGATCAAAACGCGCGCCCTGTGTTTCAGTCAATTGCGCTAGCACCGCACCCGTGCCATTGACAGTCATCATCAGCAAGCCATCGGGCGCAGCTGCATAAACACGATTGAGCGCAGTCAATCCACCCGCGCCGGGCTGATTCTCGACAACAACTGTCGCCCCCAAGGCCTTGCCAATATAAGTGCCAATCATGCGGGCATAAATGTCATAGCCGCCACCCGGCCCATAGCCAACGACAATGCGCACCGTCTTGCCTTGATAATAGGCCGCTTCTGAATCCTGCGCGCAGACTTGCGTGCTCAATGCCATCACACCAAGCCCGACAGCTGCAATTGATCTGAACACTGAACGAAACATGAAACTCCCCCGTCTGATCAATGACTGTTTTTTGCAACAGCTTTGGCAAAGGCCTCTGATCATCAAGCTAAGCTGATCTGGTGCCTCAGCACAAGCGCCCTCACGCGCCCTATTCTTGCAGGAGCGCCAGAAGACTCCCCGCATCCGGGTGTCGGGCAATCCTGATCTGATCAACACAGCCCTGCAAAGGCTCGGCAGCATCAAACGAAATCGCACAATGCAAAAGCCTGCTCGCCTGCTGGCCAAGTCCTGCCGCACCTGCATGAGCTAGGAACAATTCTGCACTGCGCCGCGAAAAATGCAAAACCGCCCCAAGCCGCCCGTGTTCAAGGGCCTCAAGGGCGGCGGCAGACAATGTACCTGCATCGCGCGCTGCATAAAGCTCCACAGCTGTGATCTGAGCCCCTGCTTGGCTCAGATCACGTTCAAAATCAGGCTTACGATAGCGCCCGGCGAGATAAAGCAAGCGTTGCCCCGTCAAACCCCGCGCTTTCAGGCGTTCAACAATGTCTGCAGCGCGGGGTGCGAGCTCAACAACGCCTCCCAATCCCTTTTGTGTGAGCAAAGGCGCTAGGCGGGCCCCCACACCATAGATCGGCAAAGACCGCAGGTCTTGCGGCAGGCTGGCAGGATCTAGACAATGCAAGGCCTGCGCACTGGTCAGCAAAAGCGCATCAAAGGCCCCCTGCGGCCAGATTGGCGCAAGACATTCAATCTCCATCACAGGCGCCAGCAGCCCCTCATGGCCTATTTTTGCAAGCCCTTGGCAGATTTGTTCGCCCTCAGCTTGCGGACGGGTGACGAGAACAAGCATGTCAGCAATAAGCCTCAGCCTTTGACTCCGCCCATCCACAGGCGCACGGCACGGCCCTACAAGGGGGGATCGACTCTTGGTTGCATAACAACATGCCGGGATTATAGGTTGGCTGCAGATTCTTCGAAAGCCCTATCCTCTGTTCTGAAAGCCCTCGCAGCCAAATGTATGTTCTAGGCATAGAAACCACTTGCGATGAAACAGCGGCAGCAATCGTGCGCCTGCGCCCGCAAGGTGGGGGTGAGATCATCTGCGATGAAGTGCGCAGCCAGATCGAGGAACATGCCCCCTATGGCGGCGTTGTCCCCGAAATTGCTGCAAGAGCGCATATCGACATTGTCGATGGGCTGGTGGCAAGGGCCATGGAAAAATCCGGCCTGGCCTTTGGCGATCTGCAGGGTGTGGCCGCCGCTGCGGGACCGGGCCTGATTGGCGGCGTTATGGTCGGCCTGTTGACCGGCAAAGCACTGGCCTTTGCAGCCAAAAAGCCCTTTTTGGCGATCAATCATCTTGAAGCCCATGCGCTGACCGCGCGCCTGACCGATAATATTGCGTTTCCCTATCTGCTTTTGCTGGCCTCAGGGGGGCATACGCAATTGATCGCCGTCAATGGTGTGGGCGATTACACACGCCTTGGCACAACCATGGATGATGCGATTGGCGAAGCCTTCGACAAAGTCGCCAAATTGCTTGGCCTGCCCTATCCCGGCGGGCCGCATGTAGAGCGCCAGGCCGAGACAGGCGATCCCCTGCGCTTTGATTTGCCCCGTCCGATGATGGGCCGACCGCAGGCCGATTTCTCTCTCTCCGGTCTGAAAACAGCTGTGCGCATTCAAGCCGAAAAGCTCGGCACCTTGTCACCGCGCGATGTGGCGGATTTGTGCGCAAGCTTTCAAGCCGCCATTGTCGATGTGATTGTTGATCGCACACGCATGGGCCTGCGTCTGTTTCGCGCTAGCCATGGCCATCCCTCGGCTATGGTGATTGCAGGCGGCGTCGCCTCCAATCAATCCATACGCCGCGCCCTTACACGCTTTTGTGGTGAGGCAGGATTGCCCCTCATCATGCCACCACCTAAGCTCTGCACAGATAATGGCGCCATGATCGCTTGGGCGGGGATAGAAAAACTACGTCTGGGGTTGAGCGATCCTTTGGACTTTGCCGCACGCCCACGCTGGCCGCTAGATCAAAAGGCCGAACGCATTCACAATGGCAAAGCCTGATGCCAAACAGGTATAGAGCCCAAAGAGACACAGGCTATGATGTCATCATCAGCACATCACTCTGACTTAAAAATTTCTGTTCTCGGCGCTGGCGCATGGGGCACGGCTCTGGCCAATGTTGCCGCACGCACGGGCGCAAAAGTGCAACTCTGGGGCCGCGATGCAACTCATATCTCGCATGTGAGTCAAGAGCGGCAAAATGCAAAGCATCTGCCCGGCATCAAACTTGAAGAGACGATCACGCCAACCAGCAATCTGGCTGAGGCGGCAAAAGCCGATCTCATTCTGGCTGTCGTTCCAGCCCAAGCTCTGCGCCAGCTGTGTGAGCAGATCAAAGCGCATATTGCCCCGTCAATCCCTGTCGTCATTTGCGCCAAAGGCATTGAGCGCAGCACGCGGGCCTTTTTATCAGATGTGGTCAAAGAGATTTTACCGCATAATCCCCCTGCCATTCTCTCTGGTCCCAGCTTTGCTGTCGATGTCGCACGCGGTCTGCCAACTGCTGTGACTTTGGCTGCGGCTGACGAACATCTCGCCCGCCATATTGCCGCAACGCTCGCTATCCCTTCCTTCCGCCTTTATCATTCAACGGATCTGCGCGGCGTCGAGATTGGCGGAGCGGCCAAAAATGTTCTGGCGATTGCTTGCGGCATTGCAGCTGGCCGCAGCCTTGGCGCAAGCGCAGGGGCAGCCCTTGTCGCGCGCGGCTTTGCCGAACTCAATCGCTTTGCCCAGGCCCATGGGGCAAGACCTGAAACTCTAATGGGTCTGTCCGGTCTTGGTGATCTTGTGCTGACCTGCGGCTCAACCCAATCTCGCAATTATGCCTTTGGCCTTGCTTTGGGTCAGGGCGCATCCTTGTCACAAGCAAGCGGCGCCAAATTGGCCGAAGGCGCGTTTACAGCCAGCGTTCTGGTTGAAATGGCACAAGCAGCTGGCATAGATATGCCCATAGCTCAAAGCATTGATCTCGTCCTTTCGGAACGCATCACAATTGGCGAAGCTATTGAATCTCTGCTTCTGCGTCCCTCGAAATCTGAAGTATAATCGCAGACGCTTCTAAAGGAGCGCTCTTCATAGAGGAAAGAACATGGCTCATTGGCTTGTCAAAAGCGAACCCTCGGTCTGGTCCTTCGAACAGCAGATTGCTGCAGGAGCCAAAGGCACACATTGGAATGGCGTGCGCAATCATTTAGCCAAGCAACATCTGATGGCAATGAAGAAAGGCGACCATGCTTTTTTCTATCATTCGAACGAAGGCAAAGAGATTGTCGGCATTGTCGAAGTGATCAAGACTTTTTATCCCGATCCTAGCGATGAAAGCGGCAAGTTCGGCATGGTCGATTTTAAGGCGGTGAAAGCCCTAAACAAGCCGGTCACTCTGGCTGAAGTCAAAGCAACACCGGCGCTCGCCAAAATGTCTCTGGTCACCTCGATGCGTCTCTCAGTGCAGCCCGTGACAGACGCCGAATGGAAACTCATTCTCAAAATGAGTGGCACCAAAGAATAAGCGACAAGCTCAACCGATAAAGCTCAACTTAATAAATCAATCAGCGCAGGAATGAGCGGTTCATCAGCAGGTGGCATGGGATAGGCGCGCAAATCGCCCGCTTTCACCCATTTGAGAGCCTGACCTTCCATTGATCGCACCACGCCATCCCAACGTCGGCAGACATAAAGCGGCATGAGCAAATGAAAATCTGCATAGGCATAGCTGGCAAAGGTCAAAGGCGCGAGGCAGCTCTCTTTGACATCAATG
>OMIJ01000092.1 GCA_900299065.1 Hyphomicrobiales bacterium | reverse complement strand
ATCCAAACCGCGCGCCGCAACAAAACAGGCGAGTTTGGCCAAGCAGGCCAGCGCCGCCAAAACAAAAGCTGTTGCCAAGACCATGGGCGGCAACCAAGCATCAGCCACAGCGCGCATGCCTTTTTCATAACCCAATTTTAAAAGTGCCATGCGCCCGGCAATTTCCGCCTCCACTTTGGGATGCACACCCGTATCCAGCAAAGCCAGACGCTCAATGCGCTCAGGCGCGAGGCGAAAAACCTCCATCGCCACACGCCCCCCCATGGAATGACCCGCGAGACGAAATTTCGGCGGCGCCATAGCAAGAACTTTTTCTGCCATGGCCGTCAGCGATCCAAGGCCCAGAAAATTGATCGGCAACACATGATGTGAACTGGCAAAGGCCTCGCGTTGCGGCGCATAGACACGTGCATCACACATCAAGCCGCACAGAAGAACGAGAGATGGTTTACTCTGCATCGAGGAATCCAAATAAATATGAGACCAATCAGCGGGGCGCTCTAATGTGCGCGCGAACTCTCCAGCCCCTCACCGGGTCTTGGGCCGCCCCACATTTTTTCCAGATTGTAAAATTCACGCACATCGGGACGGAAGAGATGCACAATCACATCACCCGCATCAACCAGCACCCAATCGCATTGCGGAATGCCTTCAATGCGCGGCACTAATCCCTGCGCCTTGCAATCCTTGAGAATGCGATCAGCAATAGCGCCCACATGCGTGGTCGAGCGCCCCGTAGCAATGATCATCACATCTGCAATCGAGGTTTTGCCGCGCAGATCAATCGAGACAATGTCCTCGGCTTTGGCATCATCAAGGCTGGCGTGAATGCCCTTCACAAGCTTGGTAACGGCAGCATCAGCAGGATCTTTCACAGGAGCCGGAGGCTTTGTCGAAGACTTGGTAGCAGCCTTTGTCTTGGCAACAGCTTTTGTTTTGGCGGCGCTGGCCTGCTTGGCCAAACTCGCCTGTTTTGTTGCGGCGCGCGGTTTGGATGCGCTGTCTGGCTTGCCTGCCTTGACTGACTTGGTGGCAGATCGGGATGAAGCAGATGTTTTTGTCGGTCTATTAGCCAGAGCAGAAGTCTCCAAAGGGGGTGGGGATGAAAGGAGCCAGTGAATCAGGTCAAATCATCTTCACCAAGAGCTTGATTTCAATCTTGCCTCATCGGCAATGTCAAGGAACTTGCAATGGCACTGACCTGATCGCTGACATCAGGATAAAAAATGCTGCGCCAGATTGCCAATCATCAAGAGCACCAGAATATAGCCTAGAAACCGCCCCACACGACCGGCCCAAATCTCAACGCGATCTGGTTCGCTCGCAGCAGAGTCCGCCTTCTGAAAGACGGGCTCTTGATCAGGATCTGGCCCCGAAATGCGCGGCGCAGTCTCAGACATGACGACTGCCAGTTTGCAGCCTATTTGAAGCTGCGCACATCAACGAATTTACCGGCAATCGCCGCCGCTGCCGCCATAGCCGGCGAGACGAGATGCGTGCGACCTTTGAAGCCCTGACGGCCCTCAAAATTGCGGTTGGATGTAGATGCACAGCGCTCGCCAGGAGCAAGCTTGTCGGGATTCATCGCCAGGCACATGGAGCAGCCTGGTTCGCGCCATTCGAAACCGGCGGCAATGAAGATCTTATCCAGTCCTTCAGCCTCGGCCTGTTCCTTCACGAGACCCGAGCCGGGGACGACAAGCGCATTGACGTGTGAAGCGACCTTACGACCTTCGGCAATTTTTGCAGCAGCGCGCAAATCTTCAATGCGGCCATTGGTGCAAGAACCGATGAAGACGCGATCTATCGCAATATCAGTCATCTTCTCGCCACCCTTCAAACCCATATAATCGAGGGCACGGGCAATTTTGGCGCGGGCCTTATCAGATTTGGCATCTTCAACGCGCGGCACAGTGCCGTTGATCGACACCACATCTTCAGGGCTTGTGCCCCATGTGACGATGGGCGGCAGTTCGGCGGCATTAATTTTGATCTCATGATCAAAATGCGCGCCTTCATCGCTCTTCAAAGTACGCCAAAAGGCAACTGCCTGATCCCATGCTGCGCCCTTGGGTGCCTTGGGGCGACCTTTGAGATAAGCAAAAGTCTTTTCATCAGGCGCAATCAGGCCGGCGCGCGCGCCAGCCTCAATCGACATATTACAAATGGTCATACGACCTTCCATCGACAATGCAGAAATGGCCGAGCCGCAATATTCAATCACACAGCCTGTGCCACCAGCAGTGCCCAATTCACCGATGATTGCCAGCACAATATCCTTGGCTGTGACACCATCAGGCAAAACGCCATCGACGGTCACGCGCATATTCTTGGATTTTTGCTGGATCAAAGTCTGGGTTGCGAGCACATGCTCAACTTCGGATGTGCCAATGCCATGCGCGAGCGCACCAAAGGCCCCATGTGTGGCCGTATGGCTATCGCCACACACAATCGTTGTGCCAGGCAAAGTAAAGCCTTGCTCTGGCCCGATGATATGCACGACGCCCTGACGCACATCATGCTCGTCATAATATTCAAGGCCGAAATATTTGGCATTCTCGGCCAGATATTCAATTTGCGCCTTGCTCTCGGGATCCTCGATCGGCTTGGAGCGATCAGTCGTCGGCACATTATGGTCAACCACGAGCAAAGTCCGCTCGGGTGAGCGCACCTTGCGGCCAGCCAGCCGCAAACCCTCAAAAGCCTGAGGCGAGGTGACTTCATGCACCAAATGCCGGTCGATATAGAGCAAGGTCGTGCCATCCGGCTGGACATCCACAACGTGATCGTCCCAGATTTTGTCATAGAGTGTGCGAGCTTTGGCCATTGGTCTTCCAATTATCTCATCATCACCGCAGTGCGGCAGGTTGGTCTGCCCGTTACATACAGCGAAGCGGCGTGCGGGGGAAGTCTTGAGAGAGGCCTGCGCCCTCTGCAAGACCAAGATTATAGATAAGGTTTGGACAATTCACACGCTCTTCGCCATTCTACCAAAATCAAGGAGGCCAGAATGACTGAACGCCCCAAAGTTGCGCCCTATCTGACCGTCACCCCTGCCGCGGCAGCCATAGCCTGGTATGTCAACGCCTTCGGGGCTAGGCAAAAAGCCTTTATGCCTGCCGTAGACGGTGTGCGGGTTTTGCATTGCGAGCTTGAGATCAATGGCGGCACGCTCATGCTCAATGATGCATTTCCCGAATTTGGTCAGACCCGCACTCCCCTACCCGGAGAACCCGTCACCTCCACAGTCAGCTTGGAATTTGCCACCGGCAAGGAGGTTGATGATCTTTTTGCCAAGGCCACCAACTTTGGCGCCAAGGGCGAGGCACAGCCAACCAATTCCTTTTGGGGCACGCGCTTTGCGGTTTTACGCGATCCCTTCGGCCATAGATGGATGCTCAACGGGCCACTCGCCTGACCCATACCCAAAAGAAAAGCCCGGCAAAACCGGGCTTTCTTAAACGATTGAGGAGCTTGAGCTTTCGCTTATTTCGCAGCCTTGGCGGCGCTCTTCTTTTCTGCCTTGGCGGCAACACGAGCTGCCTTTTCAGCCACTGTCTCAGCCTTTTCAGCAATACGAGCCGATTTGCCGCGACGATCACGCAGATAATAGAGCTTGGCGCGACGAACACGGCCTTTGCGGACCACAACGATCGAGTCAATCATCGGGCCATAGACGGGGAAGACGCGCTCGACACCCTCACCATAGGAAATCTTGCGGACGGTGAAGCTCTCCTGGAATCCCGCACCATGGCGAGAAATGCACACGCCTTCATAGGCCTGCACGCGGCTACGATCGCCTTCCTTGACCTTCACATTGACGATGAGAGTATCGCCGGGATTAAATTCGGGAATAGCCCGGGTGACTTTCGCGACCTGTTCGGCCTCGATCTGCTTAATAATATCCATAATAACTCCTGCCGTTTTGTCCTTGGGACAAGCGTTTCGGCGCGCTGTTGTCAGTTGAGAGGGGGTCAATACACGAGATGGAGGAGCTTGTCGAGCCGAAGGCGCGGCTTCACCCCAAAACCAGCTCCTCTGAAGCAAGCCCCAATTGGGGCTAGTCAGCTTTAGGCAAGATCGTAAACCGGCTCAAAAAACCATCTCCGGCTTTGATGTCATGCCAATCACAGTCAAAATCGATAACAGCTAAGCTACAGGTTGGATAATGCTGACGAATCTGCGCCTGCAAAGGCGGATTTCGGGCCCCGCCCAGCTGGAGAGCCAGCTCCGCCAAGCCAGGATTATGGGCAATGGCCAGCAAAACCTTTGTACTGCTGGGAGTTCGCCGGAGGTGGTCGGCCAGAGTCTCGGCCTCGGCCAGATAGAGCCGGGGCTCCATATAGAGCACGGGATGCGTGCTCAATTGATGCCGCACCGCCTCCATGGTCTCCCTTGTCCGGCGGGCACTGGAAAAGACGATTGTGTCTGGCACCAAGCCCTCGGAGGCCAAATATTGCCCCATGCGAGTGGCATCGCGCTGGCCGCGCTCGGTCAGAGGCCGCTCAACATCCCCGCCGCCGGAATCGACGGCAGCCTTAGCATGGCGAAGGAGAAGAAGACGGCGCATGGAGTGAGAATAAACAATCTGATCAACTTGTCATCACGGCTTCAACACATATTATCCGAGCATCACAGCAAGGATCTTGCAATCTGATTAGGCTTTCTCCATCTGAAAACTACCTAAAAGGAGATGCACGTGCCTATCTTTTCTTATGAATGCAAAGACTGCGCGACACCATTCCAGACCCTTGTGCGCTCTGGCGATGAACCTGCATGCCCCAGCTGCGGCAGCCATCACCTTGATCAGCAACTATCGCTCGTTGCTGATCCGGCCAAGGGGGCTGAAAATGCCGGTCAATCCATGAATTGTGCTGGCGAGCCCGGCCAAAGCTGCAGCATGTGCCCAGGCATGGCAGCCTGACAAATGCTCAGCTGACCCATGGTGATCTCACCCACCGCGGCGATTGATAAAGGCAAGGCGCTCAAACAAATGCACGTCCTGCTCGTTTTTCAGCAAGGCTCCATGCAGCGGCGGAATGATCTTTCTGGGATCGCGCTCACGCAATGTCTCAGGTGTGATATCTTCATTGAGTAAGAGCTTGAGCCAATCTAGCAATTCAGACGTTGAAGGTTTCTTCTTTAAACCGGGCACCTCGCGCACGTCAAAAAAGATTCGCAAAGCCTCTTCCACCAGACGTTTTTTAATGCCGGGGAAATGCACTTCGACAATCGCCTCCATCGTCGCATGATCGGGAAATTTGATATAATGAAAAAAGCAGCGCCTTAAAAAGGCATCCGGCAATTCCTTTTCATTGTTAGACGTGATGATCACAACGGGGCGCTTGTCGGCCCTGATCGTCTCGCCCGTCTCATAAACGAAAAACTCCATACGATCGAGCTCAAGCAAAAGATCATTGGGAAACTCAATATCCGCTTTGTCAATTTCATCGATCAGCAAAACAGGACGCTCGCTACTGGTGAACGCTTCCCAAAGCTTGCCACGCTTGATGTAATTGCGAATATCCGAGACGCGTGGATCGCCCAATTGACTATCACGCAGGCGCGAGACCGCATCATATTCATATAGGCCTTGCTGTGCCTTTGTGGTGGATTTGATATGCCATGTCAGCAAAGGCGCTTTGAGAGCCTTGGCGATTTCTTCAGCCAGCACCGTTTTACCTGTGCCCGGCTCGCCCTTTACCAAAAGCGGGCGTTGCAGCACCAGTGCCGCATTTACCGCAATTTTGAGATCGTCGGTCGCAATATAATCTGAAGTTCCGTCAAAACGCATAGGTCCATCCTCTTGATTTGGCAGATTAGAAGCTTGATCTGCCAAGCACAAGATCAATTGGCATGGATTCAATACCCTGCCGCGCCCGTATCTCTTTGTCTTGTATCGGCAGCACCCATCAATTTTCCGCCGATACGCTGTATGCTCTGGGTCGAGCCCATAGCCGCACCAAAACTCACCTTGTGACCAAGGCCGGTGAGCAGCTGAATCGTATCAGGCGAAATGCCGCGCTCTATGCGGATTTCATCCGGCGTCCATTGATGATGAATGCGCGGTGCAATCGTGGCTTCAGCAATATTCATCCCATGATCAATCACATTGAGAATGATCTGCAGCACAGTCGTTATGATCCGCGAACCACCGGGCGAGCCTGTAACAAGCTCAAGTCCCTCTGAACCAAACACAAAGGTCGGCGACATGGAGGAGAGCGGGCGCTTGCGCGGGCCGGGGGCATTGGCATCTCCGCCTACAAGACCATAGGCATTGGGCACGCCGGGCTTTGCGGCAAAATCATCAAGCTCATTATTGAGCAAGACACCCGTGCCATCCGCGACAATCCCCACGCCATAAGAAAAATTGAGCGTGTAAGTATTGCTCACAGCATTACCCTCTTCATCAACGACAGAAAAATGCGTCGTCTGATCGCTCTCATAAGGCGCTACAACACCCGGCTTGATCGCTTTGGCGGGAATGACCTTCTGCGGAGAGATCGCAGCCCGCAGATGATCGGCATAGGCTTTTGATGTGAGCGCTTTGACCGGCACTTTGATGAAATCAGGATCACCCAGATATTCCGAGCGATCCGCATAAGCCAGCTTCATCGCCTCAGCCATCAGATGAATGGTCGCTGCCGATTGCGGGCCTGTCTGATCAAGACGGAAAGGCTCAAGCAGATTGAGAATTTCAATAACATGCACACCGCCCGATGAAGGCGGCGGCATGGATACAATTTTATGCCCGCGATAATTGCCGCTCACAGGCTCACGTTCAATGGCGCGATAGGATTTGAGATCCTCCATAGTCATCTCGCCACCAGCTGCTTTCACAGACGCAATGATCTTTTCCGCAACGGCGCCTTCATAAAATCCCTTTGGACCATTGTGGGCAATTGCATCCAGCGTTGCAGCAAGATCGGACTGGACCAATAGGCTGCCGCGCGGGCGCGCTGTTCCATCAGCTTGAAGGAAGATGGCTTTGGTTGAAGCATGACGCGATAAACGCCTGGCTGAGCGGCTCAAGGAGTCATATAGGCCTGCTTCAATGATCAGCCCCTTGCGCGCTGCTTCAATCGCCGGCGCAGCAAGATCAGCCAAAGTAAATCGGCCCGATCCATATTTCTCCAAAGCCAGAGCAAGACCTGCCACTGTCCCCGGCACACCAATGCCTGGACCGCTTTCCTGCGATAGACTGGGCTGAAAATCACCCTTGGCATCAAGAAACACATTTGGCTTGGTCGCTTGCGGCGCAAGCTCGCGATAATCAATCGCAGTCGTGACATTTCGTTTGGCCAAATGGACCAACATAAAACCGCCACCGCCCAGATTGCCGGCCTCGGGATGCACAACAGCCAACATGAGCGCCAATGCCACGCCTGCATCCACGGCATTGCCGCCGCGCTTGAGCACATTAAGAGCTGTTTGGCTCGCAACCATATTCTGACTCACCGCCATGCCATGATCAGCAATAATGGGCAGGGCACGCGCTTGATCAGCGGGAATAGGCTCAAAGGTCTGCGCCGCCACAAAGCCTGCATGGCTGAAGCTAGCAATCAGCAGCCCGATCAAAAATGGACGCAAGGATTTATAAAAATTTCTAAAAGAATATTGCAGCATAGGCGTAACTTCTCCCAAGCTTGATTGGTAGCAAGTCTAAATTTTACCCATATCTAGTTCCTCCACCTGCGGTTCCACAGGATTTCACCAATCATACAATTGGTCTTTTGCGGACGAGTCTGCGCTGGAATAATATCGGATGATTGAGGCCGGATCAGCGGCGCAGCAATTTCCTGCACCAGCTTGGTGCGCGTTGCTTCTACGAAAGCTTTGCGATCATGAATGGCAATCATAAAAGCGCCATCACCACCAATCACACAATCCTGATAATAAAGATCAAGGTCGGGAATATCTGCATAACCCAGATAAGGCCTGATGCCCACCAGCGGCAGGCCATTGATCGTTACACCTGCCGCAATGGCAGCATCCCGCGCTGCCTCAACCGGGCGCCCGTCATTATTGGGCCCATCGCCTGACACATCAATGATCCGGCGCAGCCCGTCATAACCGTTGTTTTCGAACAGATACATTGAGGAATCTATGGCCCCCGACACAGAGGTGCGCTGCGCCCGGCGATAGGGCGCTTTGCGCAATTTAGCCGCTGCCACCGCGGCCGTATCAGGACCGTCAATAATCATCCAAGGCAAAAGGACATCCTGATCGCGATAAGAGGCCCATTGCAGATAGGTAATGGCAATTTTGCCATGCAGACCGCCCTTGAGTGCCTGTAAAAACTGTTCGGAGGTCAGCGCCTCGGCATAGCCATTGCGTTGCAGGACCTGTTCGGCCTGATCCATTGAATATGAAATATCGACCGCAAAAACGAGTTCTGCATCAACCTGTATGCCCCCGCCGCGAGCCTGAGCCTGTTGAGGCCCACCGGGAAATAGCCCCAAGACAAACAAGAGCCCAAAGACAAGCAAGAGCCCCAAAACTCGGGCCATAATTGAGGTTTTCACCGGCATTTGACCTGAAACTCCCGTCTTCCTTCCTGTCGCGATACTCATCATCCTTGCCTCCCCGCCCGGAGTCATAACCGCACAGCCCTGTCGGCTGCTGAACCAATGGATTGTGGCACGGTTGTGAGTTTCGGCAAACAGGCCTTGGCCTGACCTGTGGCTTTATGCAATTGTCCTTTTGAAATCCCACGCCTCAGGCCAATTACGAAGGATTATGCCATGATGAACCAGCATGTTCGCCAAACTCCCGCCCATTTTATGGCATGCGCCGCTTCAGCGCTTGTTCTTGGTCTTGGAATTCTTGGCCTTGGAACCCTCTCGGCCAAGGCTGAGGTAAAGCCTGCCATCATCTATGATCTGGGTGGCAAATTCGACAAGAGCTTTAATGAAGGCGCTTATCGGGGCGCAGAAAAATTCACCGCCGAGACCGGCATTGCCTATCGTGACTTTGAAATCCAAAACGATGCCCAGCGCGAACAGGGCCTGCGCCGTTTTGCCAGAGATGGCTTCTCACCCATTGTCGCTGTTGGTTTCTCACAAGCCAGCGCCCTCGAAAAAGTTGCAGCTGAATTTCCCAACACACAATTCACCATCATCGATATGGTAGTGGATAAGCCCAATGTGCAATCCATCGTCTTCCAGGAGCATGAAGGCTCTTTCATCGTCGGCCTGTTGGCTGCCCGCGCCTCGAAGAGCGGCAAAGTCGGCTTTGTCGGCGGCATGGACATTCCGCTCATCCGCAAATTTGCTTGCGGCTATGTCCAGGGTGTCAAATATGGCAAAGCGAGCGCCGAGATCTTTCAGAACATGACCGGCACAACCGGCGCCGCATGGGCCGATCCGGTGAAAGGCGCGGAACTCGCCAAATCACAGATCGAGCGCGGCGCTGATGTGATTTTCCATGCCGCTGGCGGAACGGGACTTGGCGTTTTGCGCGCCGCAGCTGATGCAGGTAAATTAGGCATTGGTGTTGACTCCAACCAAAATGGCCTTTTCCCCGGTAAAGTACTCACCTCCATGCTCAAACAAGTGGATGTCGCTACTTATAAATCCTTCGCAGATTCCAAGGCAGGCACATGGAAAGCGGGCGTGCAAGTGCTCGGCCTGAAAGACAAAGGCCTTGGCTATGCCATGGATGACAACAACAAAGCCCTCGTCTCTCCCGAAATGAAGAGCGCGGCTGATCAGGCCGTCAGCGACATTATCTCCGGCAAAATTGTTGTGCATGATTATATGTCCGACAATAAATGCCCAAACTGATCAAGTTGCATTGAGCCACGCAGATGCAATCTGCGATCGAATTTGTCGGTATCAATAAGTTCTTCGGCTCTGTCCATGCCAATTGCGATATTCATCTGAATGTCGCAACTGGATCTATTCACGGCATTGTCGGCGAAAATGGTGCTGGCAAATCGACCTTAATGTCGATTCTCTATGGCTATTATGAAGCCACATCCGGCACGATCCGTATCAATGGTCATAATGCTCGCATCACCTCTCCCTCGGCAGCTATTCAGCTAGGCATTGGCATGGTGCATCAGCATTTCATGCTGATTGAAACATTCACCGTCCTGGAAAATATCTTACTGGGTGCAGAGGGCGGCTATTTGCTCGCCAAGGGCCGCAAGGACATGCGCGCCAAGCTCAGACACTTTGGCGAGCGCTACGGCCTGATCGTTGATCCTGACGCCCGTATTGCTGATCTTGGCGTCGGCATGCGCCAGCGCGTGGAAATTCTAAAAGCGCTCATGCGCGGTGCCAATATTCTTATTCTTGATGAGCCCACAGCCGTTCTCACACCTGATGAGGCCGATGGCTTATTCATCATGCTGCGCCGCTTGCGCGATGAAGGCAAAACAATTCTCATCATCACGCATAAGCTGCGCGAGATTATGGATCTGACTGATCATGTCTCTGTCATGCGTCATGGCCGCATGGTGGGACAATTTCTGACCGCCCAAACCTGCATGGATGAACTTGCCAAAGCCATGGTCGGCCGCAAAATTGATCTCAACAGTCAAAAGTCACCTGCTAGGCCAGGCCCCGTTATGCTCGATGTGCGTGATCTTGTTGTGCGCGATGCTAAGGGCACGATCCGCGTTGATCATGTGAGCCTCACATTGCATGCAGGCGAAATTGTCGGCCTTGCAGGGGTTGCGGGCAATGGCCAATCAGAATTGCTGCAAGCCCTCGCAGGCATGCGAGCGATTGAGTCAGGCTCCCTCATTCTGGAGGATGAGGTGCAGAATATTTATCACATCAATCCCCGCCAGATGCGTCGCGCTGGCCTGATGCATGTGCCGGAGGATCGACATCACCACGGATTGGTGATGAATTTTGATGCCTGCGAAAGTGCCATTCTGGGCTTTCATCACGATGAAACATATGGACGCGGCCTGCTGGATCGCTCTGCCGTCAAATCCGCGCTTGCTATTGAGATGGAGACTTACGACATCCGCCCCCGCAATCCTCGCCTGAGCACAAAAAGCTTCTCCGGCGGCAATCAACAAAAAATTGTTCTCTCGCGCGAGATTGAGCGCGAACCCAAAATTCTCCTCATTGGCCAGCCCACGCGTGGCGTTGATGTTGGCGCAATTGAATTCATCCATAACCGTCTTTTGAAATTGCGCGATGAAGGCAAGGCTATTTTGCTGGTCTCCGTCGAGCTGGATGAAATCATCGCTCTGTCAGATCGCATTCTAGTCATGTGTGATGGGAAGATTACCGGCGAGCGTGGCGGTCTTGATCCGGACATCAAAGATTTGGGCCTGCTCATGGGCGGTGTTGATGAGAAGGTGGCCTGATATGCGCCGCTCATTGCCGCTCTGGGCCGAGGTGGCGTTGATGCCCCTGATCAATATTGTCGCTGCCTTTTTGATCTCCGGTCTTGTTGTGCTGTTTATAGGCGAGAGTCCGCTTGAAGCATTACGCTTGATGATGCTGGGCGCTTTAGGCAGTGCAGAAGGTTTGGCCTTCACGCTATATTATACTACCAATTTCATCTTCACCGGCCTGAGTGTGACGCTCGCCTATCGCGCTGGCCTTTTTAATATTGGCGCTGAGGGGCAAGCCTATCTGGGTGGTCTTGGCGCAGCTTTAGTCTGCCTGACCTTTCCCAACTGGCCGGCCTTTCTACTTTTGCCAATGGCCATGATAGGTGCGGGCTTGTTTGGTGCTTTATGGGGCATGATTCCCGGCTGGCTTCTGGCCAAGCGCGGTAGCCATATTGTCATCACCACAATCATGTTCAACTGGATTGCCACAAGCCTAATGTCCTATCTGCTCGTCAATGTGTTGCGAGCACCTGGTTCGATGCAACCAGAATCACCGGCCTTTTCCAAAGCAGCTTTGATGCCGAGCCTTGATGGTTTTTTGAACGTTCTGGGTTTGCGGCTGTCCAATTCGCCGTTGAATGCCAGCTTTCTTCTGGCCCTGCTGGCAGCGCTCTATGTCTGGCTGCTGATCTGGCACACAAGACTTGGATATGAAATCCGCACTCTGGGTGCAAATCCCGGCGCGGCCGATTATGCTGGTGTGCCAACAACGAAAATTATTATCATCACAATGGGCCTTTCCGGCCTCATGGCAGCCGGGCTTTCGCTCAATGAAGTCCTGGGCGTGCAACATCGCCTCTTATTGGATTTCACATCAGGCTATGGCTTTGTGGGCATAGCTGTTGCGCTCATGGGCCGCGCACATCCCTTTGGGGTTGTCTGTGCTGCACTCCTGTTTGGCATGCTCTATCAAGGTGGATCAGAATTAGCATTCGATCAACCCAAAATTACACGCGACATGATCGTGGTCATTCAGGGTCTCGTCGTGCTCTTTGCCGGCGCACTCGAAGGCCTCTGGCGCAAACCTTTGCTGGCAAGCTTCAATCTGCTCAGACCCAAATCTACACAATCGGGACCGGAGCGCTGAATGGATTTCAACGCTGCACTCATCATTTTTGAATCTGGCTTGCGTCTGGCCATTCCCTTGGTTTGCGCCTGCCTGGCCGGCCTATGGTCCGAGCGGGCTGGCATTATCGATATTGGCCTTGAAGGCAAAATGCTCGCCGCTGCTTTTGCCGGCGCATCTTTCGCCCATTTTAGCGGCTCAGCCTGGAGCGGATTGCTCGCT
>OMIJ01000091.1 GCA_900299065.1 Hyphomicrobiales bacterium | reverse complement strand
TCTCTTCACTCACCGCGATTTGCTTAATTGCTCGGCCCGCTCGAGGCGTTCAAAAATATCAAGCACGCGCACAAATTGTGTTTCCAGATTAACAAAGGGACGAAACAGCGAGGCTGATGGTGGTTTGGAAGGCGCGGGTGTCTGGAGCACAGATTCGATCAGAAAGCTTGCCGCCTCAAGTGCATCTGTATGCTGAGCGCCTGTAAGCCAGGGTGTGGCCGCAGCCGCCTTTGCCAAGAGTTGCGCCTTGCGTCGGCTCGGTACATGAGCGCGATGGCTGATAGAATCGCAAGACAGGGCCTCAAGCGCACGGCCAATTTCTGCATAGATCAGCCCTGCAGCTAAAATGGCCGGTCGACAGGCAAGAGGCAGATGCGCAATGCCCGAGCGTGCATTCAGATAAAGCTCATCTGCTTGAGCTAGCAGGCGCTCAATCACACTTTGCAAAGCCCCCGACATGACGGGATGATCCAGAAAGGCTTGCGGATCAAGCCCGGCCTCCCGCATCCATGACCTTGGTAAATACAACCGGCCATTTCTTGCATCTTCCCCAACATCTCTGGCAATATTGGTCAATTGCATGGCAATGCCAAGATCACAGGCACGTGCAAGCGCCTGCGGTGTGCGCACATTCATCAGCAAAGTCATCATCACACCGACTGTGCCCGCGACTCTGGCGGCATAATCATAAAGATCTTCGAGGGTCTCATAGCTGCGACCCTGCATGTCCCATTCAAGACCTTCAAACAAAGCCTCCGGTATTGCTTTGGGTATTGCATAACGCTGCATCAGATCTGCCATCGCCCGGTCAGCCGCCATTGGTAATGGGCGCCCCTGACAGGCCAAATCGAGCCGCTCGCGCAATGTGGTGACGGCATTCACGCTGGCGCCTTCCCCATCAACCGCATCATCCGACATGCGACAAAAGGCATAGAGTCCATAGGCCGGCTCACGCACGGCTTTGGGCAGTGTTAGCGAGGCAGCATAAAAACTTTTTGAGCCTTGCTTGATGGTTTGACGGCAGAGCGCGTAATCGCCTGACGAGGCCAGCATTCTATCAACGGAAGCTAGAGACATGCGGTGTGACCTTGTCGAGAATACGAGCGGATGAGAGAACCCCAGGCAAGCCAGCGCCCGGATGCGTTCCAGCACCCACGAGATAGAGATGACGAACATCCTCACTCATATTATGAGGCCGAAACCAGGCGCTCTGTGTGAGAACGGGCTCAAGGCCAAATCCTGCGCCATGATAGGAATTCAATTGATCCTTAAAGTCCTGCGGAGTCATCAAGCGCGATGTGACGATTGCCTCATGCAAGCCGGGCAAAACAGTTTCTTCAAGCAAATGTTCAATGGATTGGCGATAACGCTCGGCCTGCACATGCCAATCCTGTCCACCCAGCAGATTAGGAACTGGCGAGAGAACATAAAAGGCATCGCAGCCTTCGGGAGCCAATGAAGGATCGGTTGCTGTGGGGCGATGCAAATACAGGCTGAAATCTTCTGCAAGAGTCTTTTTGTGGAAAATATCATCCAGCAATTCGCGATATCGCGGGCCCATCATGATCGTATGATGCAGCACATCGTGATATTTTCGATTAACGCCAAAATACCAGACGAATAGACCCATGGAATAGCGGGCGCGTTCAATTTTACGATTGGTCCAGCGTTTGCGCGCAGATTCTGGCAATAAATGCCGATAGGTCCAAGCAGAGTCTGCATTGGAGACGACAATATCCGACATGATCTGAGTCCCATTGGACAGACTCACGCCGCGTGCCGTGCCGTCTTTTACCAGTATCGAGTCTACCTGCCGATTGCATTCAATACGGCCACCCTGACCTTCAATCAGTCGAATGAGACCATCGACCAGCTTGCCTGTGCCTCCCATTGCAAAATGAACACCATGGGCTTTTTCCAGAAAGGTAATCAGACAATAAATGGCGGTTGCATCAAATGGATTGCCGCCAATCAGGAGCGGATGGAAACTAAAGATGGTGCGCAGGCGCTCATCGCGCATGAATTGACTGACTAGACCATAAACGCTGCGATAGCCTTTTAAGCGGATAATCTCCGAGGCAATCCGCGCCATATCCATGATCGAGCTGAAGGGCTGATCCCCGAGCCGCTCAAATCCCACTCTGTATATGTCTTCGCTCATGCGCATGAAGCGACCATAGCCCTCGACATCATCGGGGTTGAATTTGGCAATCTGCGCGCGCATCTGCGCTTCATCACCTGAATAATCGATGCTCTGACCATCATGAAAGCGGATGCGATAAAAAGGATCCATGGGACGCAGATCAATATGATCAGCCATGGATTGACCGCATAAACGCCACAGCTCTTCGAACAAAAAAGGAGCGGTGATGATGGTGGGACCCGCATCAAAGGTAAAGCCATCTTGTTTATGGACGTAAGCGCGGCCTCCAGGTGCATCGCGCTGTTCGAGCACAGTCACACGATAACCGCGCGCACCAAGCCTGACGGCGGCCGCCAGCCCGCCGAACCCGCTGCCAATGACAAGCGCATGCGGCTGGCCATGAGCAGGCGCGGTCGTTGCGTTGGTCCTTGAAGCTGTCAACATAAAGTGACACTAGCATTGTCATTTTATATTGATCAAGCGGGATCCTGGATGTCGGACTTTAGAAGCCGAGCTTTTTTAGCCAAACGCAGTATCAAAGCCCCCACCAAGCCGGGGTTTTCTTCATGCGCCAAATGGCCAAGACCCGGCAAATGTTCGAGGCTTGCCCCTGCAACCCTGGTTTGAATCCGGTGCGCCGTTTGCGGGGGCACGGCCCTGTCCTTGTCCCCGACCACCAGAACCAGCGGCTGGGTCAGCTTGCGCAGATCACGCGCCAAGGTCTCAAGCTCCCAATGGGCCAGCATGTCCAGCACGCTGGCGACATGGGCGCTATTGCTAAACAGGCGCACATAAAGATCCAGCGAGGCTGTGGGAATAACCGAGCCCATGCCAAGCATGAGGCGATTGACCCCTGCCCGATCAATCGACCAGGCAAATAACCGCGGCACAAGAGGATTTAGCAAGAGCAGGCGGGCGATCGGCGAGAATATGCGTCCGGCCAAACCGTCCAATGGCAAGAAAGCCCCATTCAGACTGATCATCAATCGCGGTTGGATATGTCCATCCAGCGCCATGCGCACCATAATGGCTGCTCCTGCCGAATGGCCGATGACAATGTCGGGCTGAAAATCCAGAACGCGCAATAAGTGATGCAAGGCGCGACTCATGGCTGGCAAGGAGGCGTGCCCAGATGGCAGAGTCTGCGTGAAAGCATGGCCCGGCAAATCAATCGCCAGAATCTCAAAGTGAGCAATGAGCATAGGGATGAGCCTCATCCACGAATGCGTGGAAGCCCCTGTGCCATGGACGAGCAGCAAGCGCGGCCGAGGATCAGCTTGAGAATCTCTACCCATATGCTGAACATGCCAAGCAAAGCCACCGGCTTGAACCATTCGGCTGACCTCGTGATAGGGCCAATCCTTGCCCTCAGAGGCCAGTGTCATTCTCTGAGGATTTAGAGTGCTCATGGCAGAGGCGTTGCCGCGCGCACCGCCTGCGAGACAAGTGCGGCATTGGCATAAGGCAATCTGACATAACGGGCATTCATAGCCTGACCGAGTTGCGCTGTAGGTGTTATCTCTGCGGCTTCACGTCCCGCCGCCGTGTCAATCGCTAATGAGGCTATGCCGGCCGCGCGAATCTGGCGACTGGCTTGCAGGGCATCTTCAAATGCCTGTGCACGCCCGGGCGCTCCTGTGCGCCCAATATTGGCGCGCCCATCTGTCATCAACACCAGAAAGGGCGTTTGCCCTTTGCGACGCACAGCATCGGCCAATCCCAATGCGGTTTCTATGCCTGCCGCAATGGGTGTTCCGCCCCCGCCAGGCAATCCGGCCAACACACGCTTGGCTCTGGCCAGTGAACGTGTGGGAGGCAAAATAATTTCAGCCGAAGCGCCGCGAAAAGCGATCAGAGCAACACTGTCGCGCCTGACATAACAATCCACCAGCAAAAGTTCGATCGCCCCTTTCACCTCTGCCAATCTCTGCATAGCTGAAGAGCCCGATGCATCGACCACAAAAATGGCGGCTGTTTCACGACGTTGCTTGTAACGTTTGATGCGAAAATCTTCAGGCTGCACCATTATGCCCGAACGCTGCGGATGCGAAGACTGATGTTTGCGCAAGCGCTGCCAGGGCGCAGCCGCTCGCAAGGTTTCTACAAGTCCAAGACGCCCGTCCCGCAAAGCGCCCGGTCTTGTGCCATTGGGCCTTCCGCGTTTGCCAGCTGGCACATAGGAACCTGATTTGCCGCTGCGCTCTGCCTTGCTGCGCAGATGGCTGCCTGCCTTCATCTGCGCCAAAAGTCCGGGCGGGATAGAGGCCAGTGCCGCCGCCAGAATCATATCGCAAAGTTCTGGCGGAGGCTGTTCTGCCTGTTCCTGATCGGAGTGCTGATCGGCCTGTGACTCCCCCGGTGCCGGAGGGTCGGCTTGATCGGGCGGAGATTGCGATTGCGCGCTTTGATCCTCTTCCTCTTGCGTCTGCGAGGGAAAATGA
>OMIJ01000090.1 GCA_900299065.1 Hyphomicrobiales bacterium | reverse complement strand
GGATGTGTGATCAGATAAAGCGCAGCATCACATAATTCAGCAACATTATGCGGCGGAATTGACGTCGCCATGCCAACAGCAATGCCTTGCGAGCCATTGGCCAGAAGATTGGGAAAGGCCGCAGGCAGAACAATGGGCTCTTTCTGATCGCCGGAATAATTATCGCGAAAGTCGATGGAATCTTCGTCAATGCCTTCCAACAACAGACGCGCCACATCTGTCATCCGGGCTTCTGTATAGCGATAGGCCGCAGCCGAATCGCCATCAACATTGCCGAAATTGCCCTGGCCTTCGATCAATGGATAACGTGAGGAAAAATCCTGCGCCAAACGCACCAGCGCATCATAAATCGCCTGATCGCCATGGGGATGGAAAGAGCCCATCACATCACCAACGATTTTGGCGCTCTTCTTGAAGGCAGCACCCGGATCGAGCCGAAGAATCTGCATGCCATAGAGAATGCGTCGATGCACCGGCTTCAATCCATCGCGCGCATCTGGCAGCGCCCGGCCCATAATGGTCGAGAGCGCATAAGCCAGATAACGCTCTTCCAGCGCATCACGCAGATTGACAAGATCGGTCGGCCCGCTGGCTGGCGGATTGGTTGAAGTATGTTTTCCCATAAGCGTCCCCTAGACGAGCTGGCGAGTCGGGGCAAGGCTCCTTCTGCCCAAAGGCAGCGCTTTGCCATTGATTATTCAGGTTGAGAGGGTTAGTCAGAGGCATGGCGCGTTTCGTCCGCCCAACCCCTACAGACAGGAATGGCTCATGGCCCGTAAAACCGCACAGCCTTCAGAATTTGTCCTGTTTGATGTCATTTATGAGGATGGTAGCCAGCGCTCCAATCGCCGGGTTCCCTCCAACGAATTAGGCTGATTGGATGGCGATGCCCCCGCCAAAGCCATCATAGAACAGCAGGATCGTGAAATTTCCGAGAAATCCGGTCTGCCGCCCATGCGGATCAAATCTCTGAAGCGCTCCAAAGCCACCAAAAAATAGGCTTCCGGCTCAAATTCTCGCCTTTTGCGCAAGAAAAGCCAGAAAAGCTGCCCGAGCCTCACCGCCCGACAGGCCGCGCGGGACAAGCACATCACGATTGAGGAAGAAACCGGTCAAGGTAAAGCCCTGGGTTAAATCCTCTTCACTGACATCCATGATCACCGCATTGGGGCGCAAGAACCGCGGCAAGGCCAGCAAACGATCCGCCCAAGGCGCACCCGCTTCAGCACTGACTGCTCTGCCCGATTTTGGCGAGACATAAATGAGATTTTGTGTACTGCCAGTCGCCGCGCAAGACGATAGATCAAGACCAAAACCCAATTCGCTCAGCAAGGCCAGTTCAAAGCGCACCATCAATGCCGGGGCTATGTCCCGATCCTCAATATGATCGAGCAGAATATTCAGCGTGTCATAAAGTGCGGGATGAGGATCACGCTCGGCCAGCAAGCGCACATGCGAACTGATCAGATGAATGCCATAAAGAGCCAAAGGAGCATTGATGATCATCGCTGCTCTTGGCTTGATCACTTCAACTTGCAAATGACCCAGATGATCTTCGAGCCGCGCGCGCCAGAGGCATTGTACGCCATTGCCTTGCTGCAGGACCGATTGCAAACGTCGCGAACGCCCGCCCTGCACCAGCCCCATATGGCGGCCGTGATCGCGGGTCATCACTTCAACGATCATAGCGCTCTCGCCATGTCGCTTCAGTCCGATGATGACACCCTCATCCTGCCATTCCATGCGCGCTCATCCTTGCGAGCTGGCAGGCGGGGGAATATGTGCCAAGCGCCAGGCAACAAATAAAGCCATAGCTAGCAGAGTCAGTGCAAAACCCGAGACAGCAGGCCATTGCCCTGCCGACCAGAAAAAGCCCCCCGTCCAACCCAATATAGCCGAGCCGGCATAATAACAGGTGAGATAAATCGAGGAAGCCTGTGCTCGCCCGCCAGGGCTTGCGCGCAAACCGATCCAGCTGGAGGCCACCGAATGAGCACCAAAGAAACCCGCTGTGATCGCTGCCAGCCCCAGAATAATCATGGGCAGAAAATCAAACCATGTGCAGATCACGCCAGACATCATAATCATAATGCCCAATGGAAAGATTTTGCGGCGACCATAGCGCGTGGCCAGATCACCCATCCAGGCTGAACTGAAACTACCAAGAATATAGACGATGAATATGCCGCCCACCGCCATTTGACTGAGATTGAATGGCGCATCCATCAACCGAAAGCTGATATAGTTAAACATCATCACATAAGAACCCATCATCACGAAGGATTCAAACACCAGCAAACGCAAGCCCGGATCGCGCGATTCACGCACCAGGCCCATCAGCAGGGCAGTCAGCTCGGGTTTTTGCGGTTTGAAATTGCGTGATGCAGGTAGTGCGAATGCAAACACAATGGATGCTGTGAGACCAAACAGGCCAATCAATTCCAGCGCAACACGCCAGGACGCCCAATCGCCCAAAGCAGCAACCACAAAGCGCCCCAACATCCCGCCAATGCCGCTGCCCCCTATATAAAGGCCCATCGCAAGGCCAATCGCATTGGGCTCCATTTCATCGGCCAGATAGGCCATAGTCACAGCTGGCAATCCGCCCAGTGAAATGCCCATCAGCGCCCGCAGAAACAATAATTCCCACCATTCGCGTACAAAACCAGCCAATATTGTTGCCGTCGAAGCCCCTACCAATGCCCCAATCATAATGATACGACGACCGATCACTTCAGACAGGCTTGCGCTAATCATCATCGAAAAGGCCGTGAGCATGCTGGGCAGAGAAATTGCCAGCGCGCTTTGCGCCGGTGAAATATGAAAATCAACAGCAAACACTGGCAATAAAGGCTGAGCGCAATAGAGCAGAGAAAAAATTGAAAAGCCGCCCGTCGCAACCCCAATCGCTGCGCGCCAGAAGGCGGGCGAATGGCGATTGATCCTCAGATTTTCCTGTATGTCGGACACGTCAATCTTTCGGAAACTCAAGACCCATTTCTCGATAGCGATCAGGATCATCAATCCAGTTCTCCCGGACTTTCACAAAGAGAAAGAGATGAACCTTGGCCTCCGCCGCCTCGCAAATATCCTTGCGTGCAGCCGAGCCAATGGATTTGAGCATTTGTCCGCCCTCTCCAATGACAATCTTTTTGTGGCTGTCGCGCGTGACATAAATCGTCTGCTCAATGCGCGCACTGCCATCCTTCTGTTCTTTCCATTGATCGGTTTCAACGGTGATCTGATAGGGCAGCTCATCATGCAGCCGCTCGAAAATCTTCTCGCGTGTAATCTCGGCCGCTAATGAGCGCAAAGGCGCATCTGAGACTTGGTCCTCGGGATAAAGCCAGGGCCCTTTGGGCATCATTCCGGCCAATTTGACCAGCAAACTCTCGACACCATGCCCCTTCAAGGCAGAGATCATAAAGGTCTCGGCAAATTCGAGCCTCTTATTCAAATCATCCGCCAGCTTGAGTAAATTTGGCGCCTCAATAGTATCAATCTTGTTGAGAATGAGAATGCGTGGACGGCGGACAGCGGTGAGCTTGTCAAGAATAGCGGATGTCTCCTCATCAATGCCGCGTTTGGCATCAACCAGAAGGGCAATGACATCTGCATCCCCTGCCCCGCCCCAGGCTGAAGTGACCATGGCTCGATCCAGCCGCCGCCGCGGCGCAAAAATACCGGGCGTATCAACGAAAATGATTTGAGCTGCGCCCTCAATGGCAATGCCGCGCACGAGGCTGCGGGTCGTCTGTACTTTGCGCGACACAATAGAGACTTTGGCGCCCACTAATTGATTGAGCAAGGTTGATTTGCCCGCATTGGGCGCGCCGATCAAAGCGACCAGACCACAAAAGGTTTCACTCACTTTTTTTGCCCTCATGTCTGGCGCGCGACAGACCGCGCAAGGGTTCAATCACGCCTTCACGCTGCATGAAAGCTTGCGCGGCAGATTGTTCGGCAATGCGTTTGGTCGCCCCCTCGGCCGCAATTGGCAAAAAACCGGGGACCAAAACTTCAACAGTAAACAAGGGCGCATGAGCCGGGCCGGAGCGACCAGATTCCAGATATTGAGGCGCAGCCAAACCGCGCGCTTGCGCCCATTCCTGCAAAGCTGTTTTGGCATCGCGCAGGGGCCGTTTGGGTGCCATCATGCGATCCGACCAGCTGCGTTTGACAAGCCCCTTGGCTGCCTCAAATCCAGCATCGAGAAACACTGCGCCAATGATCGCTTCGCAAATATCTGCCAGAATGGTGATCTTCTTGGAACCACCTGCCAGACTCTCGCCAGCACCAAAGCGCACCAGCGGGCCCACATCCCATTCTTGCGCAACTTCTGCACAAGTCTCTCGCCGCACCAGATCTGCAAGGCGGCGCGACAGCTCACCCTCTTCAGCTTTAGGAAAAGTTACAAACAACATCTCAGCAATGATCAGACCCAGAACACGATCACCTAAAAATTCAAGCCGCTGATAGGTCTCGGTGCGCATTGCATTGGTCTTGACGGCACTGACATGCGTGAGGGCACGTTTGAGCATGAAAGGATCGGCAAAGACATGGCCGATGCGCTTCTCTAAATTCGTCAGCTCTTGCGTGGGCAGCGCGCTCAACTCACCGGACCGGCTGGAATATACGCGACCAACGCACAGCGCTAGGCCAGGTCCAGATTTGCCAGGCCGAATTACCCTCTTCAATCGAGAAGAAGATCACTTCGGCGCGGCCAACAAAATTTTCAAATGGCACTGGACCAACGCCGCCATCTTCGGGCGCAACACGAGAGTCAGTGGAATTGTCGCGATTGTCGCCCATCATGAAATAATGACCCGGCGGCACTTCAAAAACCTTTGTATTATCGAAATACCCCGTATCGCCATCGCGCTCCATGATCAGATGACGCACGCCACCGGGCAGAGTTTCATAATAAGTCGGGATCTGCGCTTCATGCCCGAAAGCATCTTTTGACATTGTGCGCGGCGCCTCTTCACGCGGCACCATTTCGCCGTTGATGTAAAGACGTCCCTTGTTCATTTGTATTTTGTCGCCCGGCAGACCAATCACACGCTTGATGTAATCGGTCTCGCCATCACGCGGCAGTTTGAATACGGCCACATCACCCCGCTTGGGCTCGGAGCCCCAGACACGGCCCGAGAGGATCGGCGGACTGAAGGGAATGGAAAATTTCGAATAGCCGTAAGAATATTTCGAGACGAAGAGATAATCGCCGATCAGCAAAGTCGGGATCAAGGAGCCTGAGGGAATATTGAACGGCTGGAACAATAGCGTGCGCACCACAATGGCAATCACTAGGGCCTGAATGACGACCTTAATGGTCTCCATCAGATTGTCTTCCTCGACGGGCTTTTTAGCCTCCGGGGCGGTTTTGCTTTGTAGTCCTGCAGATTCGGTCATGAGGCGTCTCTAAAAGAGCAAGCTTAGGAATTAATGAGCGAATGTGGCGATCCTGAGAATCTTTCAGATCACCACCCGCCCGGAGCCTCTGGCAGCTATAACGATTGCGCGCAGCAAAACCAAGCTGAAAGAGCAAAAGCACTCAAAATCAAGGATTAAACAGCCGGAACCGCCTCAATCAGCACATGCGCCTGAGCTAAAGGATATTCATCTGTAATGGTCAGATGGATGATCGCCTTGCAACCAGGGGGTGTAAGTGCTTTGAGGCGCTCGGCCGCCCCGCCTGTCAGCATCATGCTTGGCTTGCCTCCGGGGAGATTAACCACACCCATATCGCGCCAGTACACGCCCTTGTTCAAACCTGTGCCCAGAGCTTTGGCGCAGGCCTCCTTGGCAGCAAAGCGCTTGGCATAAGAGGCGGCCCTCTGCGCGCGGCCCTCCGATTTTTGTTGTTCTATGGGAGTGAAGCAGCGCTGAATATAGCGATCACCAAAACGCTCCAGCGTTTCCTCAACACGTCTGATGTCCGTCATGTCAGCACCCATGCCGATGATCATGCAAGACCCCAAATCATGATTGCCCCCGATCCAGCCTGTGAATGTCAAGACAGACAATGGGCGCGGCCATCATCCATGGCGGCGCGCATATGATGGATTGCCGCATCAAGACCAATAAATATGGACTCGCCAATTAGAAAATGCCCGATGTTCAATTCAACAATCTGGGGCAGACGTGCAATCTGCCGTGCCGTGTGAAAATCAAGCCCATGTCCGGCATGACATTCAAGACCAATTTGCTCGGCATGAATGGCCGCCTTGCGCAAACGCTCAAATTCCTGATCGGCCAATTTTTGCTCCCCATTAGCAACCGCATGGCACCAGGAGCCAGTATGCAATTCAACCACGGGCGCCTTGAGTGCAGAAGCTGCCTCCAGCGCCTCAATGGAAGGCTCAATGAATAAAGATACGCGGATGCCGCCTCGCCTGAGCCCATCGATGAAGGGCGCAAGATGAGCAAATCCACCTACAACATCAAGCCCGCCCTCCGTCGTGCGTTCAGTTCTCTTCTCAGGCACAAGACAGGCCGCATGCGGGCGCGTTTGCAAAGCAATATCGAGCATTTGCGAAGTAGCGGCCATTTCGAAATTGAGCGGCTTGTCAATCAATTGGCGTAAACGCACAATATCCGCATCAAGGATGTGACGACGATCCTCGCGCAAATGCGCTGTTATGCCATCAGCGCCCGCTGCAATGGCCAATTGCGCCGCACGCACAGGATCTGGCAAGCTGCCGCCACGTGCATTGCGCACAGTTGCGACGTGATCAATATTCACTCCCAGACGCAGCTTGCTGTGAGCCACTCCATCGGATTGGGCCATTGCAAAAGCTCCTAGCTTGCCAGATTTCGACTACCCGGCTTTATGGCCGGCAAAGCCGCCAATTCGGGCGGCAAATTATCTGGCGCATAATCTGGAATATCAAGCGTCGCCAAGGCAACGCGCGGAACCCCAATATCAGCCCGCCCATTTGAGCGATCAATCAAGCAAGCCGCCCCGACAATCGTGCCTGGATAGGGGCGGATTGCCTCCAAAGTTTCACGATAGGACAGGCCTGTAGTCAAAATGTCATCAACGACAAGCACACGTGCACCCTGGGGAATGTCAAAGCCACGCCGCAGGGCAAATTTGCCATTCTCGCGCTCAACGAAGATTGATTTGGCCTTAAGATGACGCGCTGTCTCATAACCCGGCACAATGCCGCCCACAGCCGGCGAGACGACAATGTCAATCTTCCCAAAAGTGGCCTCGACTTTTTGCGCAAGCGCCTTGCAAAGACGCTCAGTGCGATCAGGATACATGAACACAAACATCTTTTGTAAAAAGATCGGACTGCGCCGACCTGAAGTTAGAATGAAATGTCCATTCAGCAGCGCCCCTGCGCCGCGAAACTCCTCAAGGACTTCTTCCTGCGTCATCATCAACTCCATACAAAATGGCCAATATTATTCGGCGGCATCCGAAATCAGCGTCGAGCCAACCTGTGTTTCCAGCAAATGGCGATAAACTCCGTTCGGACGGCGCGCAAGCTCGGCATGCGTGCCATCCTCAACGATCCGACCATGTTCAAAGACGAGAATGCGATCAAGCCGCTGGATTGTCGATAAACGATGAGCAATGACCAAAGTCGTGCGCTTTTCCATCAAGCCCTCCATCGCCTCCCGAATATAACGCTCGGACAGGGAGTCGAGACTGGAGGTCGCCTCATCCAGAATGAGAACAGGTGTGTTGGATAAAAGCGCGCGCGCAATCGCAACCCGCTGGCGCTCACCGCCTGACAATTTAATTCCGCGCTCTCCCACAAGAGTAGCATAGCCCTTGGGCAGAGCTTTGACGAATTCATCGACATGCGCATGACGCGCTGCCGCGATGATTTCGTCCTGACTGGCGTCAGGGCGACCATAAGCTATATTATCGGCCAGAGAGCGATGGAACAGCACAGGCTCCTGTGGCACAAGACCGATTTGACTTCGCAAGGAGGCTTGCGTCACTTCGGCAATATTCTGGCCATCAATCAAAATGCGGCCCTGATCGACATCATAAAGCCGCTGTATCAATTTGACGAAGGTTGATTTGCCTGCCCCCGAAGCCCCGACCAGTCCAACCTTCTGCCCCGGTTCGATGTCGAGCGTGAAATTCTCATACAGCGGTTGCGCTGCGCCCGCATAACGGAATGTCACGTGATCAAAGCGAATGTGCCCGGCCTTAATTTCAAGCGCCGAACTCTGCGGCTTGTCAGCAATCTGCACCTTCGTATCGCGAAACTCCAGCACATCATCCATGTCATTGACTGTGGGTTGCACGCTGCGCACATGCTGCGAAATATCGCGCAAATAACCTGAGATCAAAAATTGCGTAGCAATCAGACTCGCAATATCGCCCGGCGTTGCCCGCTGCTGTGTCCACAGCCACAGACCCGTTCCGAGCATAGATGCCTGCAACACCATTAAAAGAATGGCTTGCAACAGCCCATTCCAGGCGGAACGATCCCACCAAAGAATTGATGCCCGCTCCCATTTGGAGGCGACATCAGCAAAGAGCTTGTCCTCACGCAGTTCTGCCGCAAAACTTTTGACTGCCTGATTGCCCGAAATGGAATCGGCTATCGTGCCGCTCATGCGCGAATCCCATTCGCGAGCGATAATATTTGCGGGTCTGATCCAGTAAACTGAGACTGCAATCGTCGCCACAAGATAGATGACAATACACACAGAGACGACCAAACCCAGCAAAGGCCAGCGCCAGGCGAAAATCGTCGTTACGCCGATCAACACCACTATTGCAGGCACAAGACCAAACACCAAAGTATCAGTGAAAGTATCAAAGGCATTCATGCCGCGGGTGATTTTGCGAACCGTCGCACCGGCAAAAGAATTAGCATGCCATTCTGCTGAAAATCTCTGCACTTTAGAAAAGGCATCGCGCCCAATCGCCGTAATCGCCCGCGCACTCATGCGATTGAGCAAAAAGGTGACGCATTGACGGGAGATCTGGAACAATACAGCAAGACCAACAAAGATCACCAGCGCATTAATAGCTGGCCCCGGCGCATCCCGCTCGCCCAGCGAAACTGCATCCACCAAGGCCCCTGAAGCCCATGGCACAGACACATCGATCAATGTAGAGAGAATCCGGCTCACAGCAACAGCCAGAAACAGGCCGGGCGCCCGCATCCAATAATGCGTCACAAAGCGCATGACGCGCACATATTTTTCTCGTTTAGCCTGCGCCATGAGACACGTTCAATTGTTCCAGAGCCTGAGAGGATTATCCATTGACGCGCTCGGCCCGACTGACGACGCTTTTGGATTTCAATGCAGAGAGAATAGCATTCAGATGCTTGAGATCATAGACCTGAAGATCAATGACGATTTCGGTAAAATCCTGCGAGCGGTTCCGAAATGCGACCTGATCAATATTGGCCTCACTATCACCAATCACAGTTGCAATAATGGCCAACGTGCCCGGCTCATTGACCGCACTGACAATGATTTGGGCAGGAAACAATTCGCGTTGCTCCACATCTAAATCCCAGCGCACATCAAGCCAGCGCTCCGGCTGATCATCAAAAGCCGTCAATGCCGGCGATTGAATGGGATAAATAGTGATCCCTTCGCCCGGCGTCAGGATGCCGACAATCCGATCACCCGGCACAGCCCCGCCATTTGGTGCAAAGCTCACAGGCAAATCGCCTCCCAATCCACGAATGGGGATGGCATGATCAGGGATATCCTGCGCAGTGTCGGCGGGCTTTTCTTCGCCGGGCACTTTGAAGACGAGACTGGCGGCTTTCTTCATGCCAAACCAGCCCCTCTCACCCTTGGCAAGAGCCGGCCCCGCAGTGACTTTGCGCTCGACAACAAAATCGGGATGAACGGCCTTGACGACATCACCGGAAAACATTTCTCCGCGC
>OMIJ01000089.1 GCA_900299065.1 Hyphomicrobiales bacterium | reverse complement strand
CTTGCTCTTTTGCACGCAGATCATCGCGCCAATGCGCCAGATAAAGATTGGCTCGCCCTGTTCGAAGAGATTCGCGCAACGCAGATGCCGACTTTACCCTTTCGCGGCGCTGATCTGATAGCACGTGGCATTGCGAAAGGTCCGCAGGTCAGTGCAATCCTCAAGCAATTGGAACAGGATTGGATTGCCGCAGATTATACGCAAGATGCCGATCAACTTGCCGCTTTGCTTGCAAAACGCACGCAGACCAAAGACTGATTTAGTCAACAATATCGGGCGTTCGCCAACCTAAATGCTGGCCTCCATCCACTGCAATCATTTGACCTGTCACACTCCGCGCTGCGAGCAGATAGGCGACAGCGGCAGCAATCTCTTCAGGGTCCACTGAACGGGCGAGCGGCAGGCCGGCAACTTCTTTTGCAAAAGCACCCTCGCCTTGCGGGCCATTAGGCAAGACGGGACCGGGCCCTATGGCATTGACGCGAATATGCGGCGCAAAGCTTTGCGCCATAGTTTGCGTAGCAGCCCAGAGAGCGGCCTTGCTCAATGTGTAGGAATAGAATTGCGGCGTCAGCTTCCAAACACGTTGATCGATCAGATTGATGATAACGCCTTGCCCGGTGGGCTGCAAAGCTTGCGCGAAGCTTGCTGCAAGAAGCGCGGGTGCACGCAGATTGACCGCCATCATACGATCAAAGAAGACAGGATCTACAAGATCCGCCGAATCATTTTCAAAGACAGATGCATTATTGATCAGCACAATGGGAGCTTGCCATTGCTGTGTGATCTGCGGAATCAGCGCCTGCACAGCGACGGCATCCCCAAGATCCGCGGTAAAGACTTCAACTCGCACACCTTTTTTTTGCAAGCTGTCAGCCAATCTCTTCGCCTCATCTTGAGAGCGCTCAGAACAATGCAGAGCAAGGTCATAATTCTCCTGAGCAAGACGCTCAGCAATAGCGCGACCGATCCGTCGTGAAGCTCCCGTGATGAGAGCAAGGCCGTTGGTTTGCATGATTTCACCCAAGCATTTGGGAACACATATTTATTCTATCTAGCGCATTTATTGCAGAAACAAAATCGCTGATTGAGAGACAAATTTTGCTAACCAAGCATAAACCACGCTTGGAACTTGGCTTGTGGAAAGAGCACATTTTACAGGAATAAGCATGTTTGTTGTTTAACACTGGTCAGCGGTGGCGATGCGGCCCCAAGCGTAAACAAGAGTGCGCCATGACCAATGTCTCGAACACAAAAATCCTCTCTCTTAAAACTAACCTCACAGCTCTGGCTTTGATTCTCTCAACATCGGCTCAGCTCGCCGCGGCCGATCTGGGCCAACGGGCAGATTATCGATATAATGCAACCTCTTATTATTCTCCGCAGCCCGTCTCCTCCTGGGGCGGGTTTTACGGGGGCATTATGGCCAGCCCTGGGATTGCCAGATTGAACCACGGCCAGAATAGCACATTTGGGCAGTTAGCCGGCGGATCGATTGGCCTTGCTGCGGGCTATCAGTTCCAGTCCAATCAATTGGTGCTGGGCGCAGAGGCGAATTATTTCTGGTCGAATATCAGCCATTTTCAATCGCTCAATTACTCTATCATTTCGCATGCGCAACTCGATGGTTTAGGCTTTATTCGAGGCCGTGTGGGTTATGCAATGGATCGTCTCCTGATCTATGGCCACATTGGCTATGCTCGCGGCAATCTGAAAGCTTCTCTTTATGATGCTGGACAGCCTGCCTGGGCTGGCGGGCCTTATTACACGGAAGATCGCTGGCGCAATGGTATTGCGGCTGGCGTAGGTCTTGAGTTTGCGATCAATGATCATGTCTCGGCGCGGGCGGAATATATCTATGCGAATTTGCGCCCGCGCAGCATTTTTACTGGCGCTCATGCCGGGACTACAGGCGCGGATCTATCGCTGTTGAACATGGGCCTGTTCTATCGCTTTTGATCAGGCAGCAAGATTGATAAAAAGTCGACTTTTCAGACAGGAGAATATCAACCCTTTTGCAAAGTCGGCTTCACAATCTCAGAATAGACAGGATTGAGTAATTTTGCGGGACTAGTATCCTCGTGTCAGTGGTCAATCATGACTCAGACTTTTGGCGTCATCATGAAAAAGTGCATCCTCGGATTGCTGATCTTTTTACTGGGCTCTTTGAGCTTTGTTCCGCTTGGACCCAATCGGGCCGCAGCTCTTGGTCGCGCCTCAGATGAGGCAATCAAGAGTGTCAATCAAATTCAAATGAACGCTGAAAAACGCGCCTTTGAAATGCGCAAAACATTTAGCTGGGCAGATCCAAATGTGATCACACCCATTTTGACGAAGATCTTTACGAAAAGCGGCAATGCTACACTTGCCTTGTTCAATGGCGAGGTCAGCAAGAAATTTGAAAACACCCTGACCAAGGTCAAGATTGGGCGTGATGGGCCAAACCTCAAGGATGTGGTTTCTAAAACATTAGGCGCTATTCCGGGCGCTGATCAACTGGCACTCAAGAAACAAAACTGATTCCTTATCGTCAACTGCCGCATATCTCACACCCTTTGCTCCGGCCTTAGCCAGAGCAAAGAAGTTTCATACGAGCCTCAAGCTTGATAGGCTGGCACAGTTGTAACGAAGTTTTGATACCAGGCGGCAAGTTTGGGGCGACCTTCACGCCAAGGCTTGGGATTTCTCTTTTCGACAAAATCGAGCGCGCAAACAAGAGCGATCTGACCAACACAAACCGGACCAGTTGGAATGTGTTTTTCGACTTGTGTGAGACCTTCATCAACTTTGATTTGTTGATGCTCAATCCATTTGGCCGACATGCAATCTGGCTCATGCCAGCGTCCCTCATAGGCGATCAAGACGGCCGCATCGGTAATGCCATCAGCCAGAGCCTGCAAAGTGAGCGAGCCAAAACGGGCCTTCGTCTCGGTTGGAATAATTTTGCCCCCGCCCGCAAGTAAATCGAAATATTCAAGGATCACCGGGCTATCAAAAATCACCGTGTCATCTTCAAGCACCAGCAAGGGGATTTTTTTGAGGGGATTGAGTTTACGCAGGCGATCATCAGCGTCCGACTCCGAGTCAATCAAGGTTATCTTTTGATCCAGCTTGAGATGGCGTGCAGCAATGACAGCCTTGCGGCCATAGGGCGAACCAGGCGAATAACGCAGTTTGAGCATGATACCTCCATTAACAGGGCCGTATTTGATGCAGCCCCCTTTAATTCCTCACTCGTTTTGCATGATCTGCGCTCTATCGCAAGTCAATGTGACAAGAGCCCTGCCCCTTCACTCGCCGGTTACTTGCCCAATCCGCCAATCTGCTCCCGGCCCAATAGCCAGAGCTTGCGTCAGCGCAGGCAAAAGCATCTGCGCCTCTTGCGCTAAAATATGCGGCGGATTGACGAGAAGGAAGCCGCAGCCTGTCAACGGGCCTTCCTTGTGCCAGGCACAAATATCCAGCTCGATCCGCAAGAGACGCTTGACCTCATTGACCTTGAGATGATCTGTCAGCTGATCAGCTTTGGCTGGATGTTTGAGCGGATACCACAATGCATAAGTGCCTGTTGGCCATCGCGCATAAGCTGCCAGAAAGCCCTTTGCCAAATTTTCGAATTCATCGCCCTGCTCGAAAGGTGGATCAATCAACACCAAACCACGCCGCTCCTGCGGCGGCACAAAGGCCTTGAGGCCCATATAGCCATCCATTTCGATGACTTTGAGACGCGCATCACGCCCCATGTTCCCAACAAGTTGAGCGCGATCTTCCCTATGTAATTCACACAGAATCATACGATCTTGCGAACGTAAAAAATGCGCGGCGAGTGCGGGCGAGCCGGGATAAAAGGCCATATCTACTTTGTTGAGTGACTGGCGCACATAATCCAACCATGGCTGCAAAAGCCCTGCAACAGGCGCCTCAAATGAGGTTGCAAGAATGCGCTGAATGCCCTGCTGCGCCTCACCCGAGCGCAAGGCTTGCGGGCTATTCAAATCATAAAAGCCGATTCCGGCATGCGTATCAATAAAACGGATTGGCGCATCCTTGCGCAGCAGATAGAGCAGAATACGTGTGAGCAAAGCATGCTTGAAGACATCGGCAAAATTGCCTGCATGAAAGGCATGACGATAATTCATACATGACTCATCGACAAAAGCATTATCGTACCGGCGGAACAGTCATGCGATCAGCGCGGCAGGTTGACCGCACAACATCAGGGCAGGCGCGGAAAGAATGCACATCCTTTGAAAGGCAAATGCGTACCTCTTGCAAAAGGCCTTTCTGACATGTCACAGCAAGCATGCCGGGGCGCAATTGAGGATTTTGCGCAATAAAGGAGCGCTCCACATCAATTGGTTTAATTTTGATTTCCTGATCCGGCTTTTGCCACTGCTGCGGGATGGTGACTTTTGCCAGAGCCTGTCGCACATCGGCAAAATAGCCTGATGGCCCTTTGCCTGAACAGGTCCCATGCTTGCGCCATTCATAACGGGCTAATCCATCATCCGGCCACAAATCCTTTGCCTGGTCGAAGAGGGTGCGGGATGGCGAGCCGGCCGCGCAATCAGAGGGAAAACCGACTTCATATTGCGGCCACAAGCCATGCAGCACGAATCCTGACGAAGCCCCCGGTGCACATTGCCCCCCGCTCGAAGAGGCAGGCTTGCCACGCTCTGATGCGTTGATCTGGCAAAAGCTCGGCGACCAAGACAGAGCGAGAACATAAAAATCAAAGTCAGTCTCTGCCTGCAGCTTTGGAAGGCTTGAAAATTGCAAAACCAATGCGAGGAAGAGAGTAATACTCCCTCGCCAGGGAAAGAAAGCTGAACTCTGACTCCGTAACTCCGGACTGGACCTCAAGGCCTGACCATTTTGCAATCGGGAGCAGATGCATTAAGCCGATCAAGCCCGACGACGCACCATTCTACACCCCAATCAAAGCCCGTCATGCCCGTGCCTTCGCCAATCCAGAAAGCGATTTGACGCATTTTGCCATCATTGAACCGCGCTTTTGCCTCGCAATAGCGGCGGGGGATAAAATCAAGGCCCGTGCTGCGCAACCCTGTCTGACGGACATTTTGAAATTGTATGATTTCGAGATTTGATTGCCAGAAGCCTGCTTCGCGCCGGGCAAAATGTGATTGAATGCGGGCGAGCGGCCCTTCATCATTGCAGGATGGTGTTTGACCCGTATAGGCCCAAGCGCGATTTTCAGCCGGTGTAATGGGCCGCGCGACAGAAGCAGCGGACAAACACATTAAGGCGATCGATCCGGCCAGCACCCCAGATAAAAACTTGCCATAGCGATTTGTCATCCCAGCACCCCATCCTCATTGATGAAACCGACTCATCTATGACGCACTATAATCAGAATTCAGCCTGACGATAGACCCAGCCTCGACAGGTCCGGCTGGAAAACCATCACTGGAACATAGGCCGGGAGCGATCCGGGATCCAATCAAAAGAGCTTGATTTGATTGCGCCAGCCTCTCACATCAATGACTTCCCAAGGCCCGACCCGATTGAGCATATGCAGACCATTATATTTAAAGTCAGGCGCGGGGATCAGAGAATCAATCCTGGTCTGTTGATAGGCTTCTGGATCAAGGCGGTCGATCCGACACAGACTGATTCCACGCCCATAACCACCTCGGCAATCTTGCGCAGGACGAATCAGCTGGTCACCATGCCGAAAGAAAGCCCCGGCCGGACGGGCCTGCCCCGCATCAATCAACACAGGATTGGCGCGATGCGCCTGCCAGGGCCCTTCCAGCCGATCAGAATAAAATAGCCCCAGAGCATCCCATGAAGAGCGCCCTTCGCCAGACAGGCTGGCAAAAATCCAGAACCGTCCATCATGACGCACTAAGGTGGCATCGGCCGCATCAATCTCGCCTGTCCAGCCCCCTTTTTATGTACTAGTGATTTGTGGGTTTACTAAGCATGTCTCGGGGACCGGCGGCCGCATACCGAGGGCGTGATGGGGCCGAATATGATTGTATTGTTTGAGCCATTGATTGATGACAGTTTGAGCCTGGCGG
>OMIJ01000088.1 GCA_900299065.1 Hyphomicrobiales bacterium | reverse complement strand
TTTTTTTCAAGCAGAAGACGGCATACGAGATAGCGTAGCGTCTCGTGGGCTCGGAGATGTGTATAAGAGACAGGAGTTTGGGCTGTGCTGAATATGTAATGTGACGGGCGGCTGACCATGCAAATGTGCATTGTCGAGGAGATTGCGGATTAGGCGCCGCAGTAATTTGGCATCGCCTTTTATCTCAATTGTTTTGCCCTCAAGGCTCACGTTTTCGAAATGAGCTGCCTCTTCGGCACATAAAGCCAGCAGATCGATCGTCTCGGGCGCCTCAATCTGTTGCAGAGATTCAATACGGCTTGTGGTCAACAAGCTTTCAATCAACTCTTCCAGCTCAATAAGATCCTTGCGTATGGCCTGAGTATATTTTGCGTCGCCTGTGTCCTCAAACAAAGTCAGAGCCAGACGCAGGCGAGACAGAGGTGTGCGCAATTCATGCGATGTATTGGCCAATAAGAGGCGCTGCGATGTGACGAGCGCCTGAATCCGTTCCGCTGCTTTATTAAAACTTATCGCCAATTGTGCGACTTCATCGTCTCCCTCGACCACAATACGCGTGGCCAAATTTCCCTCGCCTAATGTTTCAACGCCAAGCTGCAATCGCTCAATACGCCTCGTTAATCCGCGTATCAGTGGATAAGAAATAAAGGCAATGAGTGCTGCAATGCCAAGCAGGATGAAGCCAAATCGCATGGCTGTATTGCCGCCATGCGGATCATAACGCACAACAAGACTGCGATTGTCTGGCAGCTTAAAAATACGTGTGCGGCCAAAAGATGAACCTTGCATATGCTCGACACCATTGGGCTGGACAAGTGACAGGGCCGGCCCAGAGTCAGCAAGCCGACGCCCATTGGCATCAAACAGACTCACATCTGCATTGAGCTCTTCTCCGATTTCCTGCAAAGACTGCCGCAAGCGCATTTCATTTTGTTGGGCGCTCGAGAGTTGCGCCAGCAATGAAGGAGAGATTTGCTCAATATCACGTCCACGCGCTCCCATCGGCCCCATATCTGGAAACATTTGAAAGAAGGCGACAACTGATACGACTGTGGCAATCAGGCTGATCAGCAAGATGACATAAATGGACTGATAGAGCCGTTTCATGTCCTATCCATCAATCCTGAGTTTTGGCGAAAACATAACCCGAGCCGCGCACAGTGATGAGGCGCGTGGGATGTTTGGGATCATCTTCAATCGCCGAGCGGATACGCGAGATATGCACATCAATGGAGCGATCAAAAGGATCGAGCTTGTCATTTTTGACCAGATCCATCAGCGTTTCACGAGAGAGCACGCGACCCGCCTTTTGCGCCAATGTCACCAGAATATTGAATTGATGGGAGGTGAGCTGGCATGGCTTGCCCTTCAAGCGGGCCTGATGCGCATCAAGATCAATGTCAAGCTGACCAAAATGCAAAATAGTGCTGCGTGAGGCCGGTTCTCTGCGGCGCATGAGGGCGCGTACACGCGCCAGCAATTCGCGTGGCTCGAATGGCTTGGGCAAATAATCGTCCGCACCTAATTCAAGCCCGATGATCCGATCCATCGGCTCGCCGCGCGCCGTAAGCATAAGAATGGGCAGATCGGATGTCTCGCGCAAACTCCGGCACAGATCGAGCCCATCCATGTCCGGCAGGGTCAGATCAAGCAAGAGCAAATCAAAATCCTGCTTTTTAAGCATACCCAAACCGCTCGCGCCATTTTTGGCGATCGTCACCTCAAGACCGGAATTGCCAAGATAGGTCTGCACCATATCGCCCAATCGCGGATCATCTTCAATATACAGGATCGACATTGTCATGGGATCAAATTAACCCGATTGGATGCCCCAGGGTAGCCCAAAGCACAACAGAGCCAGGGGTTTTCCTGACTCTGTTGCTTTTTCATCGCGGCATCAAAAGAACCTGAAGATTAAATCAATCAGTTCTTCTTGTCCGGACTTGTCTCAGCCTTTGGTGCGCCATGCTTGGAATGGTCCTCTTCCTGATCGCCATTCTTCATCTGCTTGTGGTCACCCATGCCTTCATGATTGCCACCCATTTTGCCCTGCATGCTCTGCATGCGCTCGGACATTCGAGCCTGCATTTGCTCGTGCTTGGCTGAATGATCTCCATTCTCCATGCCCTGCATCATTTTCTGCATCTGGCCTTGCTGCATCTGACCATGGCCGCCAGTCATTTTGCCGCCATGTTCGGAAGATCCCATGCCCTGATGCTCTGAGCCCTTATGTTCCGCGCCTTGTTGGCCCATGCTATGGCCACCCATGCCCTGGCCACCCATGCCATTCTTGCTCATTTCGTGTTCGAGAGCTTTGGCGCCAACAATACCAATGAGAGCGAGCGAGGCCACCAGTCCACCTGCAACAATCCACTTGCGAGTGCTGGTCTTGGTCTTCTGGGGGGTTTGCTTCGTCTGTTCCATGTTAACTCCTCTTCGGCTGCTGTGCCGATGAGAGTAGAATAGTGGGCGACTATTGCTCGTCTTTGTCTGGAATGTAAAGTTTTGTAAAGATTAAAACTTCATATAAATCAATGGGTTATGTATTTTTTGCGATAGCTCAGGCGGACGACTTCGCCCGCGAACCGGTTTAATCATCCTGCATCCATTCACGCAATTGCGACAGCGCCGCTTTTTTGATCTGCGAGACGCGTCCAACCGTGAGCGAGAGCACTTCGCCGATTTCTTCCAGATTCAATTCTTCGACGAAATAGAGTTGCAACACGAGTGCTTCACGCTCTTTGAGCTTGCGTAAATTCTTGGCCAGGGCCTGCCGCATTTCATGCGACATTAAAATGCCTTCGGGACTGTCGCCTTTATCTGCAAACCACACCGAATGATCGTCATAGATTTCATCCAGCGATTTATTCTGTGTCGCGCTGGCATGATCTTTCCATGATTGCAATTCCGCCACAGTTATGGAGAGCTTCTGAGCCACCAGATCGAGATTTTTAGGATCGCCGCCTTCTGACTGGATCAGCTTTTCAGCCTCTACAATCTGATTGCGACGCTGCACGCCAAGGCGCGTCAAGGTCAGATTTTTGCGCAAATGATCTGTCAGGCTGCCACGAATACGCACCATCGCATAACCCGTGAAGCTGGCTTCTCCCTGCGGCTGAAATCTCTGCGCGGCTTCAACCAGGGCAACCATGCCAATCTGCGTGAGATCCTCGATCTCAAACACATTGCGGGCACTGCCATGGATGTGCCAGGCAATTTTATGGACGAGGGGCATATGGCTGCGAACACGTTCAGCAATTTCTTGCGGATCGTTCTGGACCTTGGCGTAGGCCGTTGCGCTTGTCATGTGGTTCATGCCTTGAAATCCTGATGACGGGGAAAGAAGCTTGCGTCACCCTCATTGAGCGGGCTTGCGTTCGATCCGGTGATATTGGCCGCCAAAGCTTCAATGGCTTTGGCGCCTTTTGAGGATGGCGCTGAAAGAAGAATAGGTTGGCATTTGCCAGCGCCAATATGAAAGTGATTGTCTTCGGGTATGGTTGCAACGTGATAGAGGTGAGTGGTCAGGAAGCGATCAACAATCGTTTTGAAACGATTAAACACATCCTGCCCGTGTTTCTCATTGCGGGCACGATTGATCACAATATCAAAATGTCGAATGCGATCATTTTGACTGAGCACTTTGATGGTTGCGTAAGCATCGATAAAGGCTGAGGGCTCGCCCACCACCATCACCAGCACGCGGTTACAGGCATAGACAAAGTCTGCCACATTATCATCAATGCCCGCAGCTGTATCGACCACCAGATAATCGATCTGGCTGCTGAAAGTGCGAAATTTTGTGATGATAGTTTTGCGCGAATCTGCCGACAAATTCATGGTAGCATTCAATCCACTGCCACCCGAGATCAGCTTGACCCCCATAGGGCCGTCCATGCAGATATCTTCAATTTCGCCTTTATTATCGAGAAGGTCGACAATCGTTTTATCCGGTGTAATGCCCATGAGAATATGCGCATTGGCCAGTGAAAGATCGGCATCGAATAAAGCGACCTTCTTGCCCTGCCTTTGCAAGGCCAGAGCGAGATTCACTGACAGATTTGATTTGCCCACGCCGCCCTTACCGCTGGTGACGGCGATCGCATATCCATTGCTCATCAAGCTGATCCTTGCTGCAGCATCTGTTTGGCGGGCCCCTGAAGGCTGCCACGCAGGAGAAGTTCGATATCTTCATATTTGGGCGCCATCAGCCCGCGTGTAAGATGAGAATCATTTGCGAGATAACCAATAGTCTTTTCTCTCAGGCTCAGCTGACACAAGGAGCGCAGGGTAATACCTGTTTCATTGAGCTTTGTGAGTACAATACTATCAAGGTGAGGATAGCGATCCAGCATGTCCTCAATCGCTTCAGCCGAAAAATTCGAGGCCACAATACCAATCCGGCTGAGCTTTGTTCGGGTGCTGGCTGCCGCCTCGATCTCTGCTAACAAAGCACTCGCATCTTCCGGATCGCTTGGCATATCAATAAAGACGCTAATGTTGTGATCAGCGCTCTCGCAGAATTCCGCGACATCAGCAGGGCGATTGGCTGTTGCAACGGGCACATCAAGAATACGGCCATAGGCGCGCAATTGATCGCCAGCACCAATGCGTTTGGTATCCGTGTTCAAAAAGGTTAGACGCGCATGAGGATCTTTGAGACGATATTGCGCAGCCAATTGCGAAAGGACCGTGGTCTTGCCTGCTCCTGACGGGCCCAGAGTGACGATAATGCGTGGTGCAGAAACAAGATCGATATCGCCCTTGTGAGCAAGACGGCGCGCCAGAAATGTACCAAATTGGCGATCCGTATCGGGGCCTTTCACGGCGCCTGATTGTGCCAGAAAGATCGAGATCAATTCAGCCGAGGCCCCCACACTGCGCAGACTATTGGTCATTGTCTCGGTTGCCAGCATGGATTTGATCTGACCAATCGACTCTTCCAATTGTTTGAGGCGGCTCTCATCGAGCGAGACGGTCGCATTGGCGGGGCGGCTTTGGGGAGCGACCGGGCGAAGCGGCGGCACAGAGCGCAATCTGGACTCCGAGCTTGCTGCTGCTTTTTTCAACTGCTGGGCAAAATCATTTTCCTGGTTCAAAGGCTCAGGAACAGGTTTCACACTGCCTCTGCGATCATAGAGAGTTTCGGCTTCGGCCTCGAGGCGACTTGCGATCATCTCAATGCCGCCATGGACTTGATGGGTTGAAATGATGCAGGCATCATCCCCCAGTTCGCGCTGGATCTTGGCCATAGCTTCTGCACTGTCGCTTCCAAAAACTTTTACGCGTTGCAGCATGATCGTCTTCCGTTACTCTGAGGCGCCAATGACGGCGATGACATTAATACGTTTTGACTCTGGGACTTCCTTGTAACTGAGCACCAGAGCATCAGGCGCAGCCTGGCGGGCGAGCACAGAGAGCTCACGACGCAGAGCTGGATTGGTGACAACAACAAGGGGCTGGTTCTTTTCTTCCAAAACGCGTGATTGCTTTTGCAAGGATTCAATCAGTTTGCGACCAAGGCCCGGTTCAATCATGCCTGAATCGCGGCCGCCTGCACGGGCATTTTGAATAATGATCTGTTCAAGCGAAGGATCCAGCGTCACAACTTGCAGAGCATCCTTGGGGCCACACACGCGTTGGACAATAATTGGGGCCAGTGAAATGCGCACTGTATCAACCAGATCATCAATCTCGCGTGATTTCGCACCCGACAGAGCCTCCAATATGCGGCGCATATCGGTGATGGGAATTTGATCAGATACAATCGCCTTGAGAACCTGGGTCAAAACGCCCAGTGCAATCACTTTCGGGATGAGGCCGCTCACCAGATTGGGCGAAGCCTTGCTCAAATGGTCGAGAAGTGCCTGGACTTCATCCTGTCCCAAAAGATCTGCGACATGCTGGCGCAAGAGATGGTTCAGATTGGTGGCAATCACAGTGCCCGGATCAACAACCGTGTAATGAGCAGCTTGTGCGCGGAAACGCTCTTGCGGTTCAATCCATACGGCATCAATGCCAAACGTGGGATCCTTAACGGCTTGGCCATTCAAAGCCACATTGGAATTCTCGCCACGAATGGCAAGAACCTTGTCCACCATCACGCGATCATCAGCGACAATCACCCCGCCAATTGTGATGCGATAGCCATCTGGGGGCAGGGACAGATTATCACGTATGCGAATAGGGGGAATAACAAAGCCAAAATCGCGCGATGTTTGTTTGCGAATACCTGTGATGCGCGTAACAAGCGAGCTTTCCTTCTTGTCATCGATCAAAGGAATGAGGCCATAGCCCACTTCCATCATCAAGGGCGCCTGATTGGACACATCCTCAATGGAGAGCGGGCCGTCCTTATTTTCGATCTGCTCGTTCTCGCCACCTTCGCCTTCGCTCTTGGCATCGCCATTGGTTTCTTGTGAGCCACCAATCTCGGTGCCTTTCCATGCGATAAAGGCAGATATCCCCGCCGCCGTCAGAAATAATAAGGAGGGCATGCCGGGAACAAGACCAAACAGCAACAAAATGCCCGCTGCCGGCCACCAGGCGCGGCGCAGACCCAATTGGCCAATCACGAGGTCACCCAAATCATGGCCCGATGAATCGCGTGTGACGATCACAGCTGTTGCAAGAGAGAGAAGCAGCGAGGGAATCTGCGCCACCAGACCATCGCCAATGGCCAGAGTGACATAAACCTTGGCAGCTTGTTCCAGGCTCAAACCGTGAAAGGCGACACCCAGAATGAGGCCGCCAATGATATTGATTGCGAGAATGAGCAGACCCGCGATCGCATCGCCTTTGACGAATTTTGTCGCGCCATCCATTGAACCGTAGAAATCGGATTCGCGGGTAACTTCCTCGCGGCGTTTCTTGCCTTCCTCAGGTGTCAGCAATCCCGCATTGAGTTCGGCATCAATGGCCATTTGTTTGCCGGGCATGGCATCAAGAGTAAAGCGTGCCGAAACTTCCGAAACGCGGCCCGTACCTTTGACGATCACGATCAGATTGATCACGACGAGAACGAAAAATACCAGCATGCCAATGGCAAAATTACCCGCAGTGATGAATTCACCAAAAGCCTTGATCACTTGGCCTGCCGAATCCGTACCACCATGTCCATTGGCGAGCACAACACGTGTCGAGGCTACGTTCAGCGACAGGCGCATGATTGTGGCAAACAGCAAAACAGTCGGGAAGGCGGAGAATTCGAGCGGCCGAAACGTATTCAGGCTCACCATCAGAATGACCAGGCCAATCACAATGTTCAGCGTAAAAAAGATATCGAGCAGGAAGGGGCGTACAGGCACCACCATCAGCAAGATCAGGGCAAGCAAGGTGATCGGCAGGACAAGCGATTTTGTCAGCCCTAAGCCCCTTGAAGTTCCCGATGTCAAAACCCCGTCAGCCAATGTCTGCTCCGCTGTCAATAAGCCGACACTCCACCCAGGAATGTCGAAATACTGACGTTTTTGAGGCTCTTAAGCCGTGATGGAGAGTAGAGAGCAAAGCCCGTGCCAAGGGCCTCCTGAAAGTGAAGGGGAGGCCGGACAGACAGGGTGAGAATTTGCCAAATATTATATAAGTTATTGTTATAAAAGTAATTTTATGAATCTAATGGTTTTGGCCGGCTCCTCTCCCGCTTCGGGCGAGGCCTCTATGGCATGGTCCTTGCTGTCAGTGTGAAGGAAATCTCCGGCCTGACCGGAAATCTGTCGAGGAAGTGATGTTAAAAGTTTTTGGCGCGAGTGTTTTGACTTTGACTCTGCTGGGATGTGCTGGCTTGAGCGAAGGCGCGATGAATGCGCAGCCTGCGACCTATCGGGCTATTGGCTATGCCGCCTGGTCTATTCAGTCAGGCTCCAATGCCAAACAAAAGCAGTTGATGGCGATTAAAGCAGCCAAGACCGAAGCCATGCGTGACCTGGCTGAAAAGATTCATGGTGCGCTGGTCAGTGGTCGCTCCATTGTCGTTGCCCATCGCGGCGATTCTGATTTCGTTCAATCCAGTGTTGAAGGTCTTGTGCGTGGCGCCCGTGTGGTGAGCATCATCCCTGTTGCGCAAGATTCCTATGAAGTGACCCTTGAGGTTGATGCCGCCGAGGTTGAAGCCTTGCGCAACATGCCGCCTAGAACCTTCAGGTAAGAACATGCAAAAATATCTGGTTCCTATTCTAGCTCTGGTGATTGCGCTGCCAACAGATGAGGCACATGCGGGTCTGCGTTATGTGTCCGGTGAAGGCCGCGCAGTTATCTCCGGCAATGATGTGACGAGTGCACGCAAGGCGGCTTTGGCTGATGCGCTTTATGAAGCAGCCGCGCAATTGGGAACCAAGGTCAAGGGCGCCAGCCAGTTGAACAATGGCATCTATAAGGATGAGCATTCCATCCTTGTTGATGGCCATATTCGCCAGCATCAGATTGTTGCGGAAGGCCGCGAAAATGGCTCTTATTTTGTCAAAATCGATGGCATTGGAAATAGCGATGACAGCGAATGCGGCAGCTCGCGTGTTGATCTGGATATGCGCAAGGTTCGTATTCAGATTGCCAATGGTATCACAGGATATAATTACAACGCGATTGTTGCCGGACTGCGTCACGGCATAGATTATCTGGGGGAAGGCGAGTCATTCCGCGTTACCGATCAAAGTCATTTGCCGGCCATTTCAGGCGCTGAACGCGATAATCATTCAACCTTTGACTATATGGCGCAATTCACCAGCTCTCAGCCCAGCCTCTCCGGCTATTCTTTGTCGGGGGATATTCTTGTCGAGCGCATTCGCAATGATGGTCTGCTGACCAATGTCACAGATATTCAGGCGACATTGTCGCTCAAGCTCTATGATAATTACACCGGCTCTCAGATCGGTCTGATCCGCAAAAGTCTCACGAAAGCTGATCGCCGCGCGATCTATGGTTTTGCTGAGCCCTGGCAGCAGCAACCTCGCATTGATCTGCATCCTCTGTTTGAGGAAGCGCGCGCTGAACTCGAACATAAGCTCGCCTGCCAGCCCTTGCGGGCTGCCGTCACGGAAGCAGGGCCCTCCGGCATCATGCTCTCAGTTGGCGCAGAGAATGGCGTCAATGAGGGAGATTATTTTCTTCTCACCTCCACAGCATCCAAAAATCAATGGCAGATTGTTCAAGTTGAGACCGTCAATTCCCGCCAGGCACTGGCGCGGACATTAAAGCCAAATCCTAAAATTCTGGCGGGCACGACAGCCCTGTTGATGCGTTAGGAGAAACGGATATGCAGATATTACGAATTCTGATTGTTCTTTCCCTCTCCCTGCCTTTTGTTCTCACCCAAGGACAGGTTAAAGCCGCCGGGGCCAAATGGGGCCCGGATGATCTGCGTCGCGTTATGACTAATTGGCTGCGGGCCAATGACAAGGACGTTCCCGAGGCAGAGGCGATTGGTCCAATCGATTCCCGCCTCGCCTTGGAGCCCTGCGAAAATCCGATCATCGCCCCGCGCGGTGCCTCAGCGACCACATTCACCGTGAAATGTGAGGGACCCAGTCGCTGGGATTACATCCTGCGGACTGATTATCTCTCCTCCAATCCGACTCAGGTCGCCTTGCGCCCGGACACAACTATAGCGAGTAATAAAAAGGAAAGCAGCTGGAAGGTTGTTGTTCCTAGGGTCGATTTGCCCATTGGCACATTTCTGACTGAAAATGTACTCGAGGAGCGCATTGTCACCTCCCAGCCCTCCGCTCAGGCGATCAAATCTATTCAGGATGCCATTGGCTTTCGCCTCATAGGGGCGGCCAGCCCGGGCATTGCGCTGACGACCCGCATTGTCTCGCGTCCGCCGACGGTCGTGAAAGGAGAGCCTATCACATTGATAGCTAAAGGAAATGGATTTGATATCGCCGTCAAGGGTCGGGCTGAACAGGACGGGTTTGAAGGCGAGTTGATCTCGGTTACAAATATGGGCACAGGAGCCGTTCTTAAAGGACGACTCGAAGCCGGAAAGATCGTGACCATCCAACAGATGTGAATCGTGTAAATTTTCGGCCCGGGCTAAATATAGCAGGGTTCGGACCGTTCTTATGGGTACGAAAGGCTCAATGTTATGATTGAACGTCTAGTCAACCAGAAGCCCACCATTGATGTGGGCGCACGCAAGGCTCCGGCTTCGACCAGTTCGTCGTCCTCAGCCTCGTCATCATCCTCTGTCTCGTCGACTTCGGCGGCTCAGGTCAGCCCGGATATTGTCGAGATCAGCGCAGGTGCAATGCCGTCGACACAGCCCCCGATTGATCGGGCCAAGATCGAAAGCATTCGCAATGCGATCCGCAATAATTCCTACCCGGTCGACTATGAGAAGCTTGCCGACCGTATGATTGAAAGTCTGCCAGGCACCCGGCGCTGAGGACGGGCGGCTTGGCCGACGATCTGAAACAATTGCAATCCCTTTTGATGGACCTGCAACAGGCTGTTGCTGGGTCCGATGTCGTTTTGATTGAGACTTTGACCCGTCAGATTGCCGATTGGCTCGGCGCAGCAGCACAATCCCCGCAGGGTCTGAGTGAGGCTGATAAGGCCCTTGTTCGGGAAATGGATGGCCTAAGCGCCAGCCTGTCGGATGAAATCGCTTCACGTTTGCGCGCTTATGGGTTAGCCATTGAGGCATGGCGGACAGCGCAAGGAAACAATTGATCTGATGTTTTCGTCGGATATTCCTATCATAGTGGTGATCCTAGCGGCCCTGTTTCTGGCCATGGGATTGTTTTATTCTATCCGTATGCGCTCATTTGATGCGCGCCTTCAGGCCATGCTTGCCAAGCTCGAGGATATGAATGCCGAAGCGTCCCGTCATAGCGGCTTTGCAATGAAGCTCACCGAGGAGCGCGTCGCCCAGACTGAACAAGCGCTTGCCCAATTGCGTGCGGATATGAAAATGATGTCCTTACAGCAGCGTTCAGGCGCTTTGCGTGAAGCCTCCGAAATGGTTGAGCTGGCTATTAATCTTTGCAAGTCGGGCGAGAGCCCCGAGGCGATCTGCGAGCGCACAGGCCTGTCCAAGGAGATCGTCGAATCCATTGCGGTCCTGCATTCAGGACGCTCGCAAGTTTAAGATCCAGCCTGATCCCCAGACCTTGCCAAGGGGCTTGATATGTTTCGTGCAATCGGTCTGATGTCTGGAACATCCATGGATGGGGTTGATCTGGCGCTCATCGACACGGATGGCCGGGATAAAGTCATTCAAGGTCCGGCGTCTTTTCTTGCCTATAGCGATGAAGATCGGACTCTATTGCGTCAGGCTCTTAGTCTTACCCGAGATTTAACCCGTGCGAATGAGCGCCCCGCTATCATCGCCAAGGCTGAGCAGATGATTACCTCGCGGCATCATCAAGCGCTTGAAAGCTTCTTTGCAGAATTCGGACTTGATCGCAAATCCATTGAGCTGATCGGCTTTCATGGTCAGACCATTTTGCATCGACCCGAAAACAAATTAACAATTCAGATTGGCGATGGTCAGGCGCTTGCCAATCATATTGGCATAAAGGTGATCTATGATTTTCGCTCTGCCGATGTTGCTGCAGGCGGGCAGGGCGCACCACTTGTGCCGGTCTATCATCAAGCATTGGTCAAACAGGCATTGGCTGATCGAAGAGAATTTGATTTGCCGATCGGCGTTCTCAATTTAGGTGGTGTTGGCAATCTGACTTATCTGTCCAGCACAGGATCTCTTTTGTCCTGTGATACAGGGCCAGGCAATGCGCTGATTGATGATCTGATGACGGAGCGCAGGAATTTGCCTTTCGATAAGGATGGCGCTTTGGCTGCACAGGGAAAAGTTGATCAGCAGGCTTTGGCGCAACTTATGGCGCATGATTATTTCACCAAAAGGCCACCAAAATCGCTCGATCGCAATGCCTTTAATCGCCAAAGCGTGGCGCATTTATCCGATGCGGATGCTGCAGCGACGCTGACTGCTTTTACGGCGGCTTCTGTAGCAGCGCTCTGGCGATTTTTGCCTGAGCCAGTGAACCAAATCATTGTATGCGGCGGCGGCGCAAGAAATCCCACACTGTTACAAGCGCTCCGAATAGCTCTACCTGGCAACATCACTCTTGCAGATGAATTGGGCTGGTCTGGAGATGCGATGGAAGCGCAGGCCTTTGCTTATCTCGCAGTGAGATCGCATTTAGGTCTGCCCTTGAGCTTTCCAATGACAACGGGCGTGCCCGCCCCGCAAACGGGCGGGCGTTTGGCAGAGCCCTTGAATTAGGCTCTGCTGCCGGAACTGCGCGATGGCAGTGCCTTGATCGGAGGATTGTTGAGGCGGCGATCCAGATAAGCGCCCACTTCCGCAATCAGAGGATCAATGCAATTCTCGAAGAAATGATTGGCTCCAGCAATGGTCGCATGCTCGATCACAATGCCCTTTTGCGTCTTCAGCTTTTCAATCAGTCCCATCACTTCTTTGATCGGGGCAACGCGATCCTGATCTCCGTGAATGAAAAGCCCCGAGGAAGGGCAGGGCGCGAGGAAAGAAAAATCAAAGCGATTGGCAGGGGGAGCAATTGAGATAAAGCCCTCGATCTCAGGTCGGCGCATCAGCAATTGCATGCCAATCCAGGAGCCAAAGGAGACGCCAGCAATCCAGCAGGCGCGCGCTTCGGGATTGAAAGACTGCACCCAATCGAGCGCAGCGGCAGCATCTGACAATTCGCCCTGGCCATGGTCAAACGAGCCCTGGCTGCGGCCAATGCCACGGAAGTTAAAGCGCAGAACGGAAAAGCCCCGTTCGGCAAAAGTGTAATAGAGATTATAAACAATCTGATTGTT
>OMIJ01000087.1 GCA_900299065.1 Hyphomicrobiales bacterium | reverse complement strand
CCTGGCGGAAAATATTTGGCTGGACGATGCAAATGGCCAATCTCGCCAAAATAAGATGTCACGCGCAGCAAATCTTCCTGCGAGAGCTTTTGATTGCGCACAACAAGAACCAGATGATCGTGCCAAACCTGATTGATGAAATCTATGCTCGCCTGATCGAGGGGCTGGCTCAGATCAATGCCATGAATTTCAGCGCCAATATGTTGCGACAAAGGCGTAACGCGATATTGAACCTCTAAAGTGTCAGACATTTTCGCCTCCCGAAAAGTCAAGCCTAGCCAAGATTGATTGCAGCGGCAAGTTTCTCATACACATGGCTATAAGGTAAGCTATGATGCAAAGAGCCTGATTAGCGCACCTGCACTTGCATCTGGCCAATCGTTTCGATTTCAGCTTCGATCAGACTGCCTGACAAGATCTCTCCCACACCCTCGGGAGTTCCTGTCATGAGGATATCACCGGGATGCAAAGAATAGACATGCGAAGCTCGGCTGATCAGATCGGGAATATTGACGATGAGATGGCGCGTATTTGATTTTTGTCTCACCACCCCGTCAACTTTGAGGCTCAAATCAAGTCGATGCGGATCAGCGATTTCATCTGCTGTCACCAGATAAGGACCAACCACGGAATAACTGTCAGCTGATTTGCGAAAGCTGCGATCCTCCGGCCCGCGCACTGTAATATCAAGGCCAATGGCATAGCCGATCACATGATCCATCGCTTTGCCAGCTTCAATCTTCGCCCCACCCCTCCCGATGATGACAGCCAGCTCGACCTCATGATCATTGCGCCTGCCAGGCCAGTGTAGATCAATCCCCTGAGCTGGCCCAACAAGACCCGATTGCGATTTCAGGAACAGACCATATTTGTCGATAGGCGTCGCAAAGCCTTCATGATCGGGCATATGCACACCATGATTAATGGCCGGATCATGCGATTCCTGCACATGCAAGGCATAATTGAGCGGGGCAGCGATGATATGGGCCGGATTGGCAATCGGTGAATCAAAGGCGACATCTTTGAGCCTAAGCGACTTGCAATCGGGTTTTTCCAGTTCTAAGCGGATCAATGGCAGGATCAGATCGAAATGAGCGATCAAATGATCCCCTTGTGCGAAAGGCCATTGCACGGCGGGCAATGCGTCGAGCACGCGCGTCACATCAATGATGCGATCAGGCAAAACAACGCCCAGTCGATCATGGTTGAACCGGCAAATCCTCATTGCCCACCTCATTCTTGCAGGCCCGTTCTGGCCATTTGAAGAGTTACACGTGAGGTTGAGGACAGGTCAAATTATCCCCCAGCATTCATATGAGAGCTCATTCATTTGCCTCTCGCTTATGCTATGGAAGTCCCCGAACCTATTTGGAGGACGTTGAATGGATCTTGGCATCAAAGGGCGCAAAGCCATTGTGTGCGCATCTTCCCGCGGATTGGGCAAGGCCTGTGCCTTCTCCCTCGCCAGAGAGGGGGTGGATGTCACCATTAACGGGCTTACCCAGGATCGGCTTGAGGCAGCAGCCCGGGAAATTCACTCTGCCACAGGCGTGAAAGTCACACCTGTTCTGGCGGATATCACCACTCCCGAAGGGCGCGACAAGCTCATTGCCGCCTGTCCCGATGCCGACATTCTGATCAACAATAATGCCGGCCCACCGCCGGGCAAATTCCTCGATTGGGGGCCCAAGGAATGGGATGCCGCGCTCAATGCCAATATGCTGCCTGCCGTTTTTCTCATGCGCGCTGTACTTCCTGGCATGCGTCAGCGGCGTTTTGGCCGGATCGTCAATATTTTGTCGGCCATGGTCAAATCCCCGCGCTTTAGTGAAATGGGCCTGTCCACTGCAGCCAGAACGGCCCTGATGGGAATTTCAAAGTCTGTCGCCAGAGATGTGATTATCGATAATGTCACAATCAATAATATGATGCCTGAACGGATCGATACGGATCGTCAAAAATTCATGGCCGAGAGGATGATGAAAGCACAAAATATTGATATGACCGAGGCCCGCCGTCAGATTGCCGATAGTCTACCGGCTAAACGTTTTGGCACCATACAGGAATTCGGAGATACTTGCGCCTTTTTGTGCAGCGCACAATCAGGTTTCATGACTGGACAAAATCTACAACTCGACGGTGGCTCCTATGAAGGGCTAGTATAGCCTCAAGTAAAGCCATTCCATTATCAACCTGAACCAAGCAAGAAAGGCTATCTTTCAGATGATCATCGACATTCACGGCCATTACACGACGGAGCCGGCCGCTTTCGTAACCTTTCGTGACAAACAATTGGCGGCTCTTGCTGACCCGGCCCGCAAGCCCTCGCGCGATCTGGGCATTACCGATGAGCAGATCATCAAGAGCGTCGAAAAGCAGCTCACCTTCCAAAAGGATCGTGGCAGCGATCTGACTGTCTTTTCACCCCGCGCCGCCGGCATGGCGCATCATGTGGGCACTGAGGCGACCAGCCAGGAATGGACGCGCATGTGCAATGACATCATTCATCGCATCTGCACCCTGCTGCCAAATAATTTCATCGGCGTTGGTCAATTGCCGCAGCATCCCGGCGTCTCGCCGAAAAACTGCCTCGCTGAGATTGATCGTCTGGCCAATGAGCTCAATTTCGTCGGCGTCAATCTCAATCCCGATCCTTCGGGCGGCTATTGGACGGATCCGCCAATGACAGATCGTTATTGGTACCCCGTTTATGAAAAGCTGGTTGAGCATGACATGCCCGCCATGATCCATGTCTCCTCCTCATGCAATCCCAACTTCCATGCCACGGGCGCGCATTACATCAATGCAGATACGACCGTGTTCATGCAGCTCATTCAGGGCAATCTGTTCAAGGATTTCCCGACGTTGAAATTCGTTATTCCGCATGGCGGCGGCGCGGTTCCCTATCATTGGGGTCGCTATCGTGGTCTGTGCCTCAATATGAAGAATCCTCCTCTCGTCGAATATTTGATGAAGAATGTCTATTTCGACACTTGCGTCTATCACACGCCCGGCATTGAATTGCTCACCAAGGTTGTGCCGATCGACAACATCCTGTTTGCCTCCGAAATGGTTGGCGCTGTGCAGGGCATTGATCCCGAGACAGGCAATTATTACGACGATACGAAAAAATACATCGATCAGGTCAAGGGCCTGAATGAAGAGCAACGCTATAAGATCTTTGAAGGCAATGCCCGCAAGGCCTATCCGCGCCTCGACAAGATCCTCAAGCAACGCGGCAAATAAGCCAGCAGGCTTCCTTGTCCGGCCTCCCGACCATCGGGAGGCCTTTTT